>JAIRRK010000046.1 GCA_031256015.1 Dysgonamonadaceae bacterium | reverse complement strand
AGGATTGGGAAGATAACCGAATGAAGATGGGCGTATTGTATAACTGGGCCGGGGCGACGGATAATAAGAACACTTCAGATGAAGACCAAGGCAATACGGAATACGGCGCAGACCATGTAAAAGTCCGGGGTATTTGCCCGGTCGGGTGGCATCTTCCGAGCGATATGGAATGGAGCGATTTGGAGGAGGTGATTGCTGCTGCTGCGGCGAATATTTATTCGACGGAGGGAGCAAGTTCTACGACGTCGGGCTTCAAGGGGGCAACCGGTTGGCGCAATCCTCTTCTCGGGAGGAAGATGAAAAGTGTGGATGTCGGCGGTACGAGCAAGTCTGCCGCTACCGGCGGGTTTGACGCGTTGTTCACGGGCCACGTGGACAATAATGGCCGCAACTTTTTCGGCACGCGCACGTACTTCTGGTCGAGTAGCTCCTACGATGGTTCCCGCGCGTGGCGCCGGGACTTGATCTCATCAGAGACCGGAGTGTACCGGTACCGCGACAGCCGGTCGTTCATGTTTCCCGTGCGGTGCAAGAAAGACTAACTCTGTGAGTTAAGAACTAAGAGTTAAGAACTAAGAACTAAGGGGTGCAGGATTTGCATCCCTTTGCTTTTAAATAGGTTTATCCCTCAACCCTAGTTGAGGACATGATTCGTTTGATTCGATGCGCAAAAACCCGAAAGAATGGGAACGTTGTGTCAAATCGGCCGTCGGGGCACACCTCATCAATAGTGGATTGAAATTCCGGTTTAATGTGTATTACCGGAATCGAGGGAGAGACGAAGTTGATTATGTTATCGAGAAAGACAACGATATAGTGGCTCTTGAAGTGAAAATCGGAAAGGGTGGTACGAATGTTGGTTTGTCGCTGTTTAATGAGGAGTTCCATCCTCGCAGATTATACACAATCGGCACCGGCGGTATTCCTTTTGAGCAATTCCTCGGTATGAATCCTGCCGATTTATTCCGGTTATAAATCATGAATCACCGTAAATCATCGGCTTACAGGCACATTAAAACTTACTAAGTGGATTGATTCGCCGGCAGTGGCGGTGTGTTTCTGTTGTTTTGACCGGGCGTTTCGCCTCTTTTTGCTCTTCCTCTTGGACTTGAACCAAGGACCCTCTGATTAACAGTCAGATGCTCTAACCGACTGAGCTAAGGAAGAATGTGATTTGTCGAAGAATTTTGCTCTTCCTCTTGGACTTGAACCAAGGACCCTCTGATTAACAGTCAGATGCTCTAACCGACTGAGCTAAGGAAGAATTGTACACTTTCTTTCAAATGCGTTGCAAAAGTAAGTCTATTTTTCCAATAAAACAAATATCTTTGTGCAAAATTTAATTTACAAGAATGAAAATATTAGGAATAGGAAACGCCTTGGTGGATATACTAATCAAACTCGATAACGAGGACTTACTCAATGAATTAAATATGCCGAAAGGCAGTATGAATTTGATTGATTTGCAAACACGGGACGAAGTATTAAAGAAGTTACAATCCGAAAAATTTGAAATGACAACCGGAGGTTCTGCGGGAAATACCTGCAAAGCACTGGCATACATGAATGTTCCCGTCGGATTTATAGGGAAGCTCGGAGATAATCATTACGGGCAATTTTATGAAAAAGAATTTAAGCAATCGGGAGTAGAATCTCACTTTATACATACTCCGAATAATCATACCGGTACGGCTGTCACTTTTATTACTCCCGACGGAGAAAGAACGTTCGGAACTTATTTGGGAGCCGCAGTCGAATTAAATAAGAACGAATTGAAAAAAGAAGTTTTTTCGGAGTATTCTTATTTTTATGCCGAGGGATATTTGGTGCAAAATCACGAATTGATTGAGAATGCGTTTGCCATGGCCAAGTTCTTGGGATTAAAAACCGCAATCGATTTGGCCAGCTACAATATAGTGCACGCGGAGAGAGAATTTTTATCCTCTTTGATAGATAAATACGTGGATATTGTTTTTGCGAATAAAGAAGAAGCTCAGGCTCTGACCGGAAAATCACCGGAAGAAGCCGTGAAAAAAATCGGAGAAAAAGCGGAAATCAGTGTCGTGAAATCCGGCTCGGACGGCTCTTACGTGGCGAAAGAAGGTGAAATAATTCATGTTCCCGTACAAACGAAGCTTCAACCGATAGACACAACTGCGGCAGGAGATTATTACGCTGCCGGTTTTCTCTACGGTATGCAGAATGGTAAAACTATGGAACAATGTTCTAAGTTAGGAGCTTTGCTGGCCGGAGAAATTATCCGGGTTGTCGGAACAAATCTGGATGAAACATGTTGGAATAATATAAAAATACGTGCTCAAAAAATATAATAGATGAAACAAATGATGAAATTGATTCGCGTAACAAGTGTCGTTATTTTTTTGATGATTGTTTTTCATTCTCATTCTTTTGCCCAATTAACGGAACGGCAACGTGCGGATGTGGTTAAAAATCTAGATGTCTTTAATGAATTTTTCAAAAGAACACTAATGAATTATGTTGATTCTCTCGACACTCAAAAATTAATGACCGGAGCTATTAATCATGTGTTGAATCAGTTGGACCCTTATAGTGAATATATTCCTTCGCAAGAAATGTCGGAATTTCAATTCATGACAACCGGAGAATATGGAGGAATCGGTGCCGTGATTTCGATGCAGGAAGATACCATAATTATCAGAGAACCTTACGAGGGGATGCCGGCTGCATCGGCCGGATTGCTTCCGGGAGACCGGATTCTTTCCATTGACGGAGAAAGCATGGAAGGAAAAAATACGAAGGATGCAAGTGAAAAATTGAAAGGACAGCCCAATACTACCTTGAAATTGACCTATCAAAGAGTAGGAGAAAAAAATCCGAAAGAAGTTACGATTGAAAGAAAGCGGGTTCATATCAATCCGATTACCTATTACGGAAAACCGGAGAATCAAATCGGTTATATTTCAATGTCGTCGTTTACCGTAGAAAGTGCTCAATCTTTCAAAAACGCCTTGATTGAACTTACTTCCGATGACCGCCTTCAGGGTTTGATTATCGATGTCAGAGACAACGGCGGAGGTGTTCTCGAAGAATGTTTGGAAATTTTGAATTTCTTTCTCCCGGAAGGAGAAATATTACTCTCGATAAAAGGGAAAAATAAACAATACGAGAAAAATTTCAGAGCAACCCAAGCTCCTCTTCAACCGGAATTGCCTTTGGTTGTTCTGGTCAATGGTTCGTCGGCTTCGGCGTCCGAAATTCTTGCCGGAACTATTCAAGATTTGGATAGAGGCGTTATAATCGGAAACCGGACTTTCGGAAAAGGTTTGGTTCAGTCATCTCAGCCCATGCCTTACGGCGGACAATTGAAACTGACAACATCGAAATATTATATTCCGAGTGAGCGTTCCATTCAACGAATCAATTATTCTCATCGAGACGGAGAAGGAAGAGCCGATGAAATTCCGGATAGCTTAACGTCGGTTTATCATACGAAAAACGGTCGCCAAGTGAGAGACGGAGGCGGAATACTTCCCGATTTTGTGATTGAACCGGAAACCATTCCGACAATAATTTACTACTTGGAAATGAAATCGATGTTTTTCGACTTTGTCGTTCAGTGGAGAAAAGACCATCCGAATGTTGTGTCTCCTTCCGAATTTGTTATGACAGACGAAATTTATTCGGCGTTTAAAGATTTTGTCAGGTCAAAAGAGTTCACTTATGACAGATTGAGCGAGCAACGTCTGGAAGCTTTGAAAAAAAGTATGGAACTTGAAGGATATTCCGATATGGCTTCTTCGGAGTTGGAAGCACTTGAAAAGAAAGTCAAACCGGATTTGGATAGAGATTTTGAATTTCATAAAGACTTGATAACAGAATATCTGTCGATGCATATTATGAGGCAGTATTATCATGTAAAAGGACAATTGATTTATAGTTTGAAAAACGATAAAGCCCTGAGTAAAGCGATTGAATTATTAAATAATGAAACCTTGTATCGGGAAACTTTGCAGCCTGCGGTTGAAGAAAAATAATGACTGTGAATTAAAAAAATGATTGATAACTCTATTTTTCAGGATAAAAAAGCGGTTTACTACACGTTGGGATGTAAGTTGAATTTTGCAGAGACTTCTACTTTGGGGAAATACCTATCCGAAATAGGAATAAGAAAAGTATCTTCCGGAGAAAAAGCAGACGTTTGTGTTATAAATACTTGTTCCGTTACGGAATTGGCCGATAAAAAATGTCGTCAAGCAATTCGTCGGATAAAAAAACAGCATCCCGAAGCATTTGTCGTTGTTACAGGATGTTATGCTCAGTTGAAACCGGAAGAAGTCGGCAACATGGAAGAAGTTGATTTGGTTTTGGGAGCAGGTCAGAAAATGAATGTGGTTGAACATTTATTGAATGTTTATCATTCCGGTAAAAATGAAAAAATGGCGGTTACTCCGATTACAAATGTAACGGCATTTGTTCCTTCTTGTTCAAAAGACGATCGGACTCGTCACTTTTTGAAAGTTCAGGATGGGTGCGATTATTACTGCTCTTATTGTACGATTCCCTTTGCCCGCGGACGAAGTCGGAACGGGAAAATAGAGGATTTGGTAGCTTTGGCTCAAAAAGCGGGAGAAGAAGGAGGAAAAGAAATTGTACTGACAGGAGTGAATATCGGCGATTTCGGAAAAACAACAGGAGATACTTTTTTTGATTTGATACGAGCTCTGGATGAAGTTCAAACCATAGAACGGTTCCGTATTTCTTCTATCGAACCGAATTTGCTGACTGATGAAATGATTGAATTTGTATCCCAATCGAAACGTTTTGCTCCGCATTTCCATATTCCGTTGCAATCGGGTTCGGACGATGTATTAAAATTAATGCGTAGAAAATACGATACGGCTCTTTTTCAATCGAAAATAGAAACAATAAAAAAATACATGCCTCACGCTTTTATTGGTGTAGATGTTATTGTCGGAGTGAGAGGCGAAACGGATAATTATTTCGAAAAAGCTGAAACCTTTTTGGAACATCTTCCTTTTTCGCAATTACATGTTTTTACTTACTCGGAAAGACCGGGAACTGCGGCACTGAAAATAAATCATGTTGTTTCTCCGAAAGAAAAACAAAAACGAAGCAAAGCTTTGCTGGAAATGTCGGACAGAAAAACGAAAGCGTTTTACGAATCTCAGAGAAATACCAATCGCAATGTGCTTTTTGAACATACCCGAAAAGAAAATAAAATGTTCGGATTTACGGAAAATTACGTGAAAGTAGAAACGGCATACGATTCATCGTTAGTTAACCGGATGAAAAAAATAACGCTCGGAAATTTCAATGAAGATAAATCGGCTCTTCTTATTAAATAACAGGGATTGATGAAACAAACAGCTGTGGTTATATTAAATTGGAATGGTAGAAAGTTGTTGGAGCAATTTTTACCGTCTCTTTGTATGTATACTTCGCCGGAAAATGCGGATATTATTGTCGCCGACAACGGTTCCACAGACGATTCTATTTCTTTCTTGGAAACAAATTATCCGCAGATAATCATTCACGCGTTGGGGAAAAACTACGGATTTGCGGAAGGATACAATAAAGCTTTGGAAAATCTGAATTATCAATATGTGGTTTTATTAAATTCCGATGTTGAAGTAAGCGACCATTGGCTGGACACGGCAATCGATTATTTGGAAAAACATTCGGAGATTACGGCAATTCAGCCCAAAATATTATCACTGAATAATAAAAACTTTTTTGAATACGCCGGAGCCTGCGGCGGATTTCTGGATAAATACGGTTATCCTTTTTGCAGAGGAAGAATATTGAATACCTTAGAAGAAGATAAAGGACAATACGACGAGATTACCCCTGTCTTTTGGATAAGCGGAGCTTGCTTGATTATTCGATTGGAAGAATATAAAAATGTCGGCGGATTAGATGCGAATTTTTTCGCCCATCAAGAAGAAATCGATTTGTGCTGGCGATTGAATGCACGGAACAAAAAACTTGTCTGTGTTCCGCAATCGGTTGTTTATCATGTCGGCGGAGCAACTTTAGATAAGACAAATTCCCGAAAGACTTATCTGAATTTCCGGAATAATCTTTTAATGATTTATAAAAATATGCCGGAATCGGATTATAAAACAACCATGCTGATTCGATTTTTTCCGGATTATTTATCGGCATTACATTTTGTTTTGAAAGGACAAATAAGTAATGCAATTGCAGTAGGAAAAGCCCGAATGGATTTTCATCGATTGAAAAAGCAATACAAAACAATCCGGGAGGAAAATTTAAAGAAAAGTCGAATCAATTTACCGGAAACAATCTATTCTCGAAGTATTCTCCGTGAATATTATTTAACCGGGAAAAAGAAATACAGTCAACTAACCGAATGGAAGAAGCAAAAAAACAGATAGAACCGATTGAAAAAGTAGAAATCGAAGGAGCCAGAGTTCACAATCTGAAGAATATAGATGTGAGTATTCCTCGAAATAAACTCACCGTTATTACCGGTTTGAGCGGAAGCGGAAAATCGTCATTGGCGTTCGATACGATTTATGCGGAAGGACAAAGAAGATATATCGAAACATTTTCTTCCTATGCTCGTTCATTTTTAGGAAATATGGAACGTCCGGATGTCGACAAAATAATCGGATTGAGTCCGGTTATCTCCATTGAACAGAAAACAACGAACAGAAATCCGCGTTCCACAGTCGGAACAACAACCGAAGTGTACGATTTCTTGCGTTTATTGTACGCTCGCGCCGGAGAAGCTTACTCTCATCTGACAGGAGAGAAAATGGTTAAATACACCGAAGAGCAGATTTTGGAACTGATATTGACTCAATACGAAGACAAAAAAGTGTACCTGCTCGCGCCGGTTGTTCGGAATAGAAAAGGCCATTATAAAGAGTTGTTTGAACAATTGAGAAAAAAAGGATTTCTCACTGTTCGAGTGGACGGTGAACTGAGAGAAATAATGCCGAAAATGCACCTGGATAGATACAAAAATCACTCGGTTGAAGTGGTTATCGATAAATTGTTGATTTCATCAAAAGATGAAAAGCGAATTAAGCAAAGTATAAATACGGCCATGCGTCAAGGCGACGGATTGATTATGATTTTGAATTTGGAGACCAATGACCTTCGTCATTTCAGCCGGACATTGATGGACCCTGCAACCGGATTATCGTATAGCGACCCGGCTCCGCATAATTTTTCTTTTAATTCTCCGCAAGGAGCTTGTCCGAAATGCAAAGGAATAGGAACCATCAACCAAATCGATATCGGTAAAATCATTCCCGATTCCGGACAAAATATTTATCAGGGAGGAATCGTTCCTCTGGGAAAATATAAAAATGTATTGATATTCTGGCAAATAGAAGCTATTCTCGAAAAATACGGAGTGAATCTGAAAACACCGCTGAAAGATGTTCCGGAAGAAGCCATTGATGACATAATGAACGGAACGGACGAACGACTGCGGATTAAAAATGAAGCCTTGGGAAATTCAAATTATTTTCTTTCCTTCGACGGAGTCAATAAATACGTTTCCATGCAACAAGAATCGGATAGCTCGGCTGCCGCACAAAAATGGGCCGATCAGTTTATCAGAACAACGGTTTGTCCCGAATGTAAAGGACAACGCTTAAACAAAGAGGCTCTGCATTATTTTATTCATGGGAAAAATATTGCGGAATTGGCGGCAATGGATGTTAGTGAACTGTTCGAATGGTTGAATAATTCGGATGACCACTTGTCGAAAAAACAGAAGCAAATTGCTTCCGAAATTTTAAAAGAAATAAAAAACCGTATTCAATTCCTTTTGGATGTGGGCTTGGAATATCTTTCTCTTAATCGGGCTTCGACATCTTTATCCGGAGGCGAAAGTCAGCGTATTCGTTTAGCAACGCAAATAGGCTCTCAATTAGTAAACGTTCTTTATATTTTGGACGAACCGAGTATCGGTCTGCATCAGCGGGATAATATGAAATTGATTGAATCGTTGAAACAACTTCGCGACACGGGAAATTCCGTTATTGTAGTGGAACACGATAAAGATATGATGCTCAATGCCGATTACATTGTTGACTTGGGTCCCGGAGCCGGACGCAAAGGAGGAGAAGTCGTTTTTGCCGGAACTCCTCGAGAAATGTTGAGCACCAATACCCTGACTTCAAATTACCTGAACGGAACGGAAACTATTCCGATACCCGCAAAAAGAAGAAAGGGAACCGGAGAAGAAATCGTGCTGAAAGGAGCAAGCGGAAATAATTTGAAAAATATTACCGTACATATTCCTTTAGGCAAATTTATCTGTGTAACAGGCGTTTCGGGAAGCGGAAAATCGACGTTGATAAACGGAACACTTCAGCCGATAATCAGTCAAAAACTGTACAAATCGTTGCGGGATCCGTTGTCTTATCGATTCATTGAAGGATTGGAATACATCGATAAAATCGTAACCGTCGATCAATCGCCAATCGGACGGACGCCTCGTTCCAATCCGGCCACCTACACGGGTATATTTTCCGATATACGGAAATTGTTTGTTGAACTTCCCGAATCGAAAATCAGAGGATACAAACCCGGTCGATTTTCATTCAATGTAAAAGGAGGTCGTTGCGAAACTTGCAGCGGAAACGGATATAAACTGATAGAAATGAATTTTCTTCCGGATGTATTGGCTCCTTGTGAAGAATGTTACGGAAAACGTTACAACAGAGAAACTCTTGAAGTCCGTTACAAAGGGAAATCAATTGCCGATGTTTTGAATATGACAATCAATATGGCGGTTGAGTTTTTCGAGAATATTCCTTTTATATACAATAAAATAAAGGTCTTGCAAGAGGTAGGTTTAGGCTATGTGAAATTGGGCCAATCGTCCACCACTTTATCCGGAGGCGAAAGTCAACGGGTGAAACTGGCAACCGAACTTTCGAAACGAGACACGGGAAGAACGCTTTATATTCTGGACGAACCGACTACCGGCCTGCATTTTGCCGACATTAAAGTCCTGTTGGAAGTAATCAATCGTTTAGTGGACAAAGGCAACACAATGATAATTATCGAACACAATTTGGATGTAATTAAATGCGCCGATTACATTATCGATATGGGGCCGGAAGGCGGGAAAAAAGGAGGAAAGATTCTTTTTTCGGGAACTCCGGAAGAGTTGATAAAATCGAATCAAGGTTACACTGCACGCTTTTTGAAAGAAGAGTTGCTATAACTTCCAAGCTACGCGTTCGGCTTTTCTTCCTCTTTTTTCTCCTCATTCAGTTCGGGATAGCTGATACGGGAATGATATACGGTCAATAACTTTTCGACAAAAACATTTTTAATCTTGGTGATGTTTTTGAAAGTCAACGGAGCTTCCTTAAACAATCCGTCGGCAATCTGACCATCGATGATTTTATCGACCAATTTACGTATCGAATCTTCGTTATAGTCTTTCAGGCTGCGCGAAGCCGCTTCAACCGAATCGGCCATCATTAAAATGGCGGTTTCTTTCGTATCCGGATTTATTCCCGAATAACTGAACGCTTCCTCATTGATGGGTTGATCGGGATATTGATTTCTCTGCGAATTATAAAAATACTTCGCTTTCCCTTTCCCGTGATGAGTCAAAATAAATTTAATGATTGCTTGAGGAATCCCGTAGCTTTGAGCTAACTTGACTCCTTTCTGAACGTGACTTGTTATAATTCGCGCACTTTGCTCAAACGAAAGATTATCGTGCGGATTGACTCCTCCTTCTATTTTATTTTCAGTGAAAAAAGCGGGATTCTCTATCTTTCCCAAATCGTGATACAAAGCACCGGTCCGAACCAGTTGAGGGTTTGCGCCGACTTTTATAGCCGCCGCCGTTCCCAGCATGGAAACTTGCAATGAGTGTTGAAATGTACCCGGAGCCCTCTCCGACAATAAGGTTAAGGCGGGAGTGTTTATGTCCGATAATTCAATCAGGGTGACATTGGATATATATCCGAATATTTTTTCGATAATGTAAATAAACGCATAAGTAAACATCACAAAAATGAAGTTGATTACGAAATAAATAAACATAATCCAGTTGATTTTCGAAAGGTCGCCCTCTTGAAGCAGTTGAAAACCTATATAAACAAGAATATAGGTCAGAACAATATAAAAAGCGCATTTAATCAACTCCGAACGTTGCGTTAAATCTTTCAAGGCATACAGAGCAACCATACAAACCAAAATCTGCAAGAGAATAAATTCATAAGAAAAAGGAACCATCAAAGAGCAAATCAATACGGTAATCAGGTGCGTCATTTGAGCCGTACGCGATTCGAAAAAAGTACGTATCACAATCGGAATAATGGCATAGGGAATAATGTAAACATTAAAAAATTCGTAGCTTATGGCCAATTCCGTAAATAGAATAGACAGAAACGACATCGACAACAGGAAAAAAACATCTTTCTTTTTCGCGTAAACATTTTTCCGGAAGAAAACAAGATAAAGCAAAAAACAAAGCATTAAGCCTGTAATCAAGACCGATGCTCCTATGGTTATACCCGTTTGTTTTTGATTAGGCCCTTCTCTCGAATCGGCTATTTGCTTCAAAGAACGAAGAATATTAAACGTTTTTCCGTCGATAATCTCTCCCCGGTCGATGATTTTTTCTCCGGCTTGCACCATTCCCGAAGAAGGAGAAATTTTTTGCAAATCATCCTGTTTTATTTTTTCGGAAAAAACTTGGTCGTATTTCAAATTTTCATGAATAAACTCATCGAGATTAATGAAACGCAAAGCACCGGAATCCAAATAGGAAGGACAATGATTCAAAATATGGGAATAAGCCGATTTTAATGTAAAAACATCTCCTGCCGAATAAGGAACCGTTTTATTTTCGTCTCGCAACACTCGAAAAACGGTATAATTGTTTTGTTTCAGGAAATCGTAATCATCGTTGGAGACAATTCCGGCGGTATAAACATGTTTCAAAGCATTTTCGATATAACGACGAAGCTCCGGACTCGGCCTGTCGGAAGAATGACCCGGTTTTGCCGACTTAAAACGGTTCAATTCCCGCTCGAAAACCGTTTCGTCCAAAGTGAAATACGGATAAAAATTCTTCAAGATTGTATCTTGTTCCGTTTTTATTTGTTCGGCCGATTTATAAATAGGGAAGTCGTAAGGAGCTGTAAGCAAACCGTATTGCCAGGGTTTTCCTTCGGTAAACGAATACCGGAATTTTCCCTCTTTCGGGAAAAGAACAATAATTAAACCGGTTGCAACAATAAAATATAAGTAAATAAGAATATTCAGTTTTTTCTCTTTTGTGTCATTTTTGTCTTGCATATACTCAGTAATTTTGCCGAAATATAATAAAATAAAGATAAATATAAGTACTTTTGCGGAAAATATCAGATATGAAACAAGAAAAAACAAGAGTTCGATTCGCTCCAAGTCCGACGGGGCCGCTGCATATCGGTGGTGTTCGCACTGCTTTATATAATTACCTGTTTACAAAACAACATCAAGGCGATTTTGTTCTTCGGATTGAAGATACCGATTCTCAGCGATTTGTTCCCGGAGCAGAAGAATATATTATCAATGCTTTCTCGTGGTTGGGAATTTCGTTCGATGAAGGGCCGCATCAAGGAGGCAATTTCGGTCCTTACCGGCAATCGGAACGTCGTTCCATCTACCGGCAATATGTTGAACAACTGTTGAACGAAAAATCGGCTTACATCGCTTTTGATACGCCGGAGCAACTGGAGGCAAAGAGAAACGAAATCCCGAATTTTCAATACGATGCATCGACCCGGATGTCGATGACTAATTCCTTGACTTTATCGAAAGAAAAGGTTCAGGAGATGATTGATGCCGGAAAACAATACGTTGTACGGATTAAAATCGAACCCGGGCAAACCGTTGTTGTCAATGATATTATCCGCGGAAAGGTTTCCGTCGATTCTTCCATCCTGGACGATAAGGTCTTGTACAAATCATCGGACCGGCTCCCTACGTATCATTTGGCCAATATTGTCGATGACCATTTAATGGAAATTACGCATGTGATTCGCGGAGAAGAGTGGCTTCCCTCGGCACCTCTTCATGTGATTCTGTATAAATATTTAGGATGGGAAGAAACAATGCCCCGATTTGCGCATCTCCCTTTATTGTTGAAACCCGAAGGAAACGGAAAATTAAGCAAAAGAGACGGCGACCGGTTGGGATTTCCTGTTTTCCCTCTGCAATGGAACGATTCTAAAACCGGAGACATTTCTTCGGGATACAGAGAATCGGGGTATCTTCCGGAAGCCGTAATTAATTTTCTGGCACTTTTGGGATGGAATCCGGGAACGGAAAAGGAAATTTTCTCCATACAAGAGTTAATCGATGCCTTTTCTTTGGAAAAATGCAGTAAAAGCGGAGCCAAATTCGACTACAAAAAAGGAGAATGGTTTAATCATCAATACATTCAATTGAAATCGGACAAGGAAATAGCGGAATTATTTCTTCCCGTATTGAAAGAAAATAATATCGAAACTTCGGTCGATGAAAAATTGATGAAAATCGTCGGTTTAGTAAAAGAGCGGGTCAACTTCGTTAAAGAATTATGGGAGCAATCTTCGTTCTTTTTTGTTGCTCCGACAAGTTATGATGAAAAAACAGTCAAAAAACGTTGGAAAGAAGATTCTTCCGAAAAGCTTAACCGGTTATATGCCGTTTTGGAATCCTTGACTGATTTTTCGGCCGAAAACACCGAAACAATCGTTAAATTGTGGATGGAACAAAACGAATATCATTTGGGAAATATCATGAATGTTTTCCGGTTGGCTTTGGTTGGTGAGGCGAAAGGCCCTCATATCTTCGATATAACGGAAATTATCGGAAAAGAAGAAACGCTGAAACGTTTGAAAAAAGCAATTTCCGTCTTGGGGTGACCGGCAATTCGTTGTAGAGACGGAGCGCGCTCCGTCTCTACCCGCAAACCCTCAAACAAGAAAAAAAAGAAGAAAATTCAATTTTTTCTTCTTTTTTCAGTAAAATATCAAAAAAAGTTTTTAGCTTTGCAACCGGATAATAAAAACCGGATAATAAACAATATGAATATCCTGAAAGACATAAATAAAAAAAACATTGCTTTTTCTTTCATTTTTTCTCTTGAAAATTTGGTGGTTTCGGATA
>JAIRRK010000181.1 GCA_031256015.1 Dysgonamonadaceae bacterium | reverse complement strand
GAAAGCGATGCTGTTTTTCAAGGAGTGATAGAAGCCGACAAGTTGGAAAAATCGACTCAGTGGCGTATTTCTTCCAAAAGAAAATGGAATCTGTTAAAAGAATATTCTTTTCGGGAAGACTTGAGAAACGGGTTGATTGATCCTCAAGGAAAAATGCTTGCAAAAAATCTTAATCCGACGGAAGTTTTGGAAATAATAGCTTCTTTACCGGATTGATGGGACTTAATAAGAAAGAATCGCATAAATAGTTATCTGTTTATGCGATTTTTTGTGTTTAAACCGGTCCGTTTCGCCCGAGCTGCGCTGCGCTTGCACACGGCTAATAAGATGCCTGCGCTACGCGCAGGAGCAGCGTGCATCCATAGGCATTACTTGCCTACGTTCATAGGCAGCCCCTGTGTATCATCTAGGCAGCCCCTGCCTACGTACTAAAGAAGGAAGCAAGGCGAAGCCCGGCTCGGAGTTATTAAAAACTCCTCGTTCGGTTACATTCAACAAGGAGTTAAAGGTTATCCAATAATCGTTATCAATTATCGGAATGTTTGTTTGAAGGGATGCAGGAAACTGCATCCCTTTTATTTTAGTCAAGTCAATCCCTCAACCCTAGTTGAGGACAACCCTCAACCTTAGTTGAGGACAACGCTCAACCCTAGTTGAGGACAACGCTCAACTCTAGTTGAGAATTCTATTTCAATAAAAACCGGATTCGAATTTCAACTCAACAGATTCAAAGTATCTAAAGCAATCATGTATTCTTCGTCGGTAGGTATGACGGTTACTTTGATTTTCGCGTCTTCGGGACTGATTAAAGTTTCTTCTCCCTTTACGTTGTTTGCTTTTTCATCCACTTGAATTCCCAAGAAATCCAAGTCTTTACAAATGTCCGTTCTGATTCCGATTTGGTTTTCACCTACTCCTCCGGTAAAAATAAGGATATCCACTCCTCCTAAAGCTGCGGCATAAGCCCCGATGTATTTTCTTATTCTGTATGCGTACATTTCAAGAGTTAAAACGGCTCTTTTATTTCCGGCGTCGAAGGCAGCTTCAATTTCGCGCATGTCTGAAGATATTCCGGATATTCCCAAAACACCGCTGTATTTGTTTACAATGGTGGAAATAGCCTGCGCTCCGATATTTTCTTTTTCCATGATGTAGGTTAATACTCCGGCATCGATGTCTCCGCTTCGGGTTCCCATCAGCAAACCTTCTACGGGAGTCATTCCCATTGAGGTATCTATCGAAACGCCGTTTTTGATTGCGGCAATAGACGCTCCGTTTCCGATATGGCAACTGATAATTTTTTGTTCTTCGTAAGGAATATTCAAGAACTCGCACGCTCTTTTGGATACGTAGCGATGACTTGTTCCGTGAAAACCGTACCGGCGAATGGAATATTTTTCATATAGAGAGTAGGGAAGACCGTACATATAAGCATAATCCGGCATTGTTTGGTGAAAAGCCGTATCAAACACGGCCACTTGAGGCACTCCGGGCATCAATTCCTGAACGGCATATATTCCGTTCAAATTGGACGGGTTATGTAAAGGAGCCAAATCGATACACTTTACGATATTCTGTATGACATCTTCGTCGATAATCATACTGGAATTAAATTTCTCTCCACCGTGAGCAACCCGATGCCCGACGGCATCAATTTCGGTTAATGATTTGATGCATCCGTATTTTTCGCCGGTAATGACTCCTAAAATGTATTCTATCCCGGTGCGATGCTCCAGGATTTCTCCTTCTAAAATCACTTTGTCGCCCGAAGGAAGTGAAAATTTAAGGAATGATCCGGTTAAACCGATTTTCTCGACGCCTCCTTGAGCCATTGTTGTTTTAGCTTCCATATCCAACAGCTTGTACTTAATGGATGAACTTCCGCAATTTAAAACCAATATTTTCATTGTATATTTTTCTTCTTCTTTGTTATCGTATTTTATATTTTTCGACCGAAATAAGGATTTACTCCGACAATTTTATCGTTTTCGTATAAATAGAAACCCTTGCTGCTATGTAACCCTAACTGCTTTGTGCGGTACAAACGCCACAACAACGGAGAGGGTTTGTATTTTTTGTCGCCGTATTCATTGAACATATCTTCCATCAAAGGCACTATTTTTTCGATACCGATAACGTCGGCCATTCTGAAAATTCCTATTTTCATTCCGTACACGACCTCCGTTAGTCGATCGATACTTTGCATGGACGAAACATTTTCCAAAACCATTTGACAGGCTTCATTCAGAATAGTAATCATCAAACGCATACTGACCAAACCGTTGCTTTCGTGTACATCGATTGTTTCGTATTTAATTGATTTTGCAAAAGCCAAAACTTTGTTATACACGTCCTCCGAAGTATAAACGCCTTTTACGATTTCCAAAATTTTAGCATCGGAGTGAGCAATGGGAAAATGGATGCTTATACATCGTTCTTTGTGTGTCAATTCGGAAGCTAATTCGCTGATAATAACTGTTGTGGCGTTTGTTGCGATAATAGCATCCGGCGACACGACATTTTCTATTCTTTTAAAAGCTTCTTTTCTCAGAAAGACATCTCTTTCTCCGGTTTCGTTATGATAGCGGATACATTCGATTACGAAATCACAATCTTTCAAATCATTATAGTCCAACGACCCTTTAATCTTTCCCAAGATAGCCTTTTTTTCTCCTTGAGTCAATCCCCAATTTTCGATTCGATGATCCAAACCGTCACTGATTCGTTCAAAAGCGAAATCGATTCGCGATTGACAATCTTCGATAAAAACAACTTCCAATCCGGCAGAAGAAGTTAAGCGGATAATATTTCGTCCGTCTCTACCTGCGCCGACTACTCCTATTTTGGAGAACAATGATTTTGGTTTATCTTTTGAAAAAAGTCCGAACGGTTCTATGGGTTCGATAATTGTTTCTGCCATTTTTATTCTTACTTGTTATTTTTAATTCCTATTGCTTGATTTGCACAAATTGCAACCATTTTATAAATATCTTCTACCGAACAACCTCTGGAAAGGTCATTTACGGGAGCCGCCATTCCTTGAAGGATAGGCCCGACTGATTCAGCGTTTCCCAGGCGTTGCACCAATTTATAGGAGATGTTTCCGCATTCCAAATTCGGAAACACCAAAACATTTGCGTTGCCGGCAACCGGACTTCCCGGGGCTTTACTTTTTCCGATAAACGGCACGAGTGCCGCATCCGCTTGCATTTCTCCGTCGATAATTACATCGGGAGCCATTTCTTTTGCTATTCGGGTTGCTTCGATTACTTTATCTGCCAACGGATCTTTCGCACTTCCTTTGGTCGAAAAACTTAACATGGCAACTTTCGGTTCAATTCCGACGATAGCCTGTGTTGTTCGAGCCGTAGCAACCGCTATTTCCGCCAATTGCTTTGCATCCGGATTCGGCATTACGGCACAATCGGCGAAAACCAAAAGTCCGTCTTTCCCGTACGATTTTTCCTTTGTAAACATTAAGAAAGCACCTGAAACAACACTCATTCCGGGAGCCGTTTTAATGATTTGAAAAGCGGGCCGTAAAACATCTCCGGTTGTATTCTTTGCTCCGGCGATTTCTCCGTCCGCATCTCCATTTTTAATCATCAGGCAAGCCAGATACAAAGGGTCTTCCGTCAGTTTTTCGGCGTCTTCTCTCGTCAGGCCTTTATTTTTTCTTAATTCGTACAATAAGTCTGTATATTCTCTTTTCTTATCGTGATTAAGAGGATCTACAATAATTGCTTTATCGATATGTTTCAGCTGATACTTTTGGGCAAGAGTTTTTATTTCTTCAGGATTTCCTATTAAAATAATCTCGGCAATTTCTTCACTTAACAATCTGTCTGAAGCATGCAAAGTTCTCTCTTCCGTTCCCTCCGGAAGAACGATTTTTTGTTTATTCGTTTTAGCCCGGGCAATAATTTGTTGTATTAAATCCATAAAATACTTTTTATTTATCAGGCAAAAGTAGTAATTTTTGCAATATGGAGATTACAAAAAAGGTATTTTTTGGTGTCTAATTTATATTTTTCAAATAAATCGGATTCAATCTTTGGATGATAACATTTTTTGTAATTCTTCGGCAGAAATACCGGAATGTAGTTTGCCGCGATAAGCCAGAGAAATTTTTCCGGTTTCTTCCGAAACAATAATAATCTTCGCATCGGTTTCTTCCGATAAACCAAGAGCCGAACGATGTCGGAGTCCGTGTCGCTTGGGAATAGTTTGATTTTGAGATACCGGTAGAATACACGCAGCCGCTTTTATTTTTTTCCCGGCAATAATCATTGCCCCGTCGTGCAGCGGACTGTTTTTAAAAAATATGTTTTCTATTAAACGAGTACTTATATTGGCATTTATATTCTCTCCGGTTTCGGCATAAACATCCAAAAGAACATCTTGTTGGACGGCAATCAAAGCACCCTCTTTCCTTTTTGCCATATCCATCGAGGCCATTACGATAGGCATAATATAGGAAAAGTTTTCGTCGGAAACATCGGTTTTGGGTTTGAATAATTTTGTAATGGCCTTTATTCCCTTATTGGAGCCTAAAGCCTGCAAAAATTCGCGTATTTCCTTTTGAAAAACAATAACAAGCAAAATGAAACCGACACTGATGAATTTATCTAAAATCGCGCCCATCAAACGCATTTCAAAAACTTGAGAAATGAGCAGCCAAAGAGCAATAAACGCCAATACTCCCAAAAATATGGCAATCGTACCTGTTTTTTTCATTAAAAGATAAGTTTCATAAAGAAAAACGGCAACCAACAGAACATCTATTGCATCTTTTATCCCAAAATTGATTAACATTGTTTCGCTTGTTTTATTTTGTTATATAATTGAATTGTTTGAACAGCGTCCTTTACATCGTGAACTCGTATAATATCAGCACCTTGAGTTAAAGAGAACATATTAATTGCCACGGTTCCGCTTAGTGCGTCCTGAGTGGAAACGCCCGTAATAGTTCGAATCATCGCTTTTCGGGAAACTCCGACCAATATCGGCAAATCAAAAACGGATAAATGGTTCAGATTAGCCAGCAACTCATAGTTTTGGTCGGTGTTTTTACTAAACCCGAAACCGGGGTCGAGCCAAATATCGTTGACTCCTTTTTGATGTAAAATGTTTATTTTTTCCGAAAAGTACAAGATAATTTCCGGGATTAATTGTTTGTAATCGGTGAACTCCATCATTGTTTGAGGGGTTCCCCGCATGTGCATAATCAGATAGGGAATTTGCAGTTCGGCCACCGTATCAAACATATTCGCATCCAATTCGCCGGCCGATATATCGTTGATGATTGCTGCTCCGAATTGCGTTACCGCTTTGTGCGCTATTCCCGAACGAAAAGTATCTATGGAAACAATGGCATTCGGTGCTTCTCGGAATAAAATTTCCAATCCGAATTTCAATCGGTTCCATTCTTCTTTTTCGTCCACGTAAGCCGCATTGGGACGAGAAGAATAAGCTCCGACGTCGATAATGTCCGCTCCTTCTTCCACGATTTGAGCAACACGTTCCGCTATTTCTGATTCTGATTGTTTCCTGCTTCCCGAAAAGAAAGAATCGGGTGTGATATTTAAAATTCCCATTACTTTAGGAGAAGAAAAGTCCATTAATTCTCCTTTTATATTGGCAGTCATGTATTTTTTATCTGAAATCATGTTACAAAAGTAAAGTTTTTTATGTAGAATCACGTCTATTTTTTACCTTTGTTAAAGTTATATAGAATATTTCCAATGAATATTTCCGAATTATATCAACTATTTCTCAAATATCCGCTTATTAGTACCGATAGTAGAAAATGCAAATCGGATTCCCTTTTTTTTGCATTGAAAGGAGAACATTTTGACGGCAATGATTATATTGAACAAGTTCTTGATTCAGGAGTCGAATATGCCGTCGGAGACAGAAACACCTTACCTGAAAATAATCGGATTATTCTTGTGGAAGATGTCCTTCAGACATTACAGGATTTGGCAAATTTTCATCGTTCCCGAATGTCTGCGAAAATAATCGCTGTCACCGGAACGAATGGAAAAACCACAACCAAAGAATTAATGGCGGCTGTTTTATCCTCAAAATACAATGTTTTGTACACCGAAGGAAATCTAAATAATCACATCGGAGTTCCTTTGACTTTATTAAAGTTGAGAAAAGAACACGAATTCGGTATCATCGAGATGGGAGCTAATCATCCCGGAGAGATAAATGAACTTTGTGAAATTGCCGATCCGGATTACGGCTTGATAACAAATATAGGAAAAGCGCATTTGGAAGGATTCGGATCTTTGGACGGAATTATTCAAACAAAAACGGAACTGTATCGTTATCTTCAGCAGAAGGACGGGATTATTTTTGAGAATAGCGAAAATGTTCTTCTGAAAAAATTTCACGATAATCATTCTTCGGTAGTACGTTACGGAATCGATTCCGAAAATTTTGTTTCGGGCGAAGCCGTTTGTTCGGCACCTTACTTGAAGTTACGCTGGAAAGACAAAAATACGACGAACACCGTTCAAACTCATTTAATCGGAAATTATAACTTGGAAAATGTTTTATCCGCCATTTGCATCGGAAAGTTTTTTGAAGTTCCGAACGACAAAATAAATGAATCGTTGACTAACTACGTTCCTTCAAATAACCGCTCACAGAGAAAGACAACGGAAAACAATAAACTTATTTTAGACGCGTATAATGCCAATCCGAGTAGTATGTCGGCGGCATTGGAAAATTTCAATGCTTTGGATGTTTCCCCTAAAATGGTTATTCTGGGAGAAATGAAAGAACTTGGAGAATACAGTTCAGTCGAACATCGAAAAATATTAAATCAACTGATTAAATACAAGATTGATAAAGTGCTTCTAGTCGGAAATTCCTTTCATGAGAACAACCTGAATCTTCCTCATTGGAAGCAATTTCCCGATACGGACGATTTGATGAACTATCTGCAGACGGAGAAAATCAAAGGCTTTCATATTTTAATTAAAGGCTCGAGAAGTAACCGGCTCGAAAGAATAATTGATTGGTTATAGCTGAATTGGCAAAACAACGGAAAGGGGGCGCGCAATGAATATGGACAAGAAAACAATCGTTGTGGACATGGATAATGACTACTTGAAAGCATTGATGAAGTCTTTCCACCAATTTTTGATTGAAGAATGCACCGGCTCGATAAACGCCGAATTGCGTTTGGCTGAAAAGTTGAAAGCCGCAAAGCTTTTGCACCACGAAGAAATACTTGAATTACGCAAACGACCGTATTTTGGCAGGTTTAACGCCGGAAACGTGGAACTGATATTCAAGGCAAAAGAATAAATATGTACGGCTGAAAATTGAGCCGTATTCGCAACAATGTGCATAAGTTATCGGAAAATCATCTGTGTTTGGATGATTTTTCCGGTAACTTTGCAAAAACAACTTAATAATCAACGATATGAAAAAGGAAGAATCAAAACACCTTGAATTTTACAAGAATAACGACAATGATGTTGTCTTTTGGATTGACAATGTGGAAAATAAAGGCGAATTTTTGTTCACTTTCGACAAAAAGAAAATATACAATTTATTCGCCGATTATCCATACAAATTGACGGCAAATGAAAAAGAAATATTCGATAAGGAAAATCCTTATTGGCGTGATTTTTTTGCTGACAGAAGTGAATAAGGGTCATTTTCTTGACCCTCTTTCACCTTTTTTCTGTTTATCTTCCGCCGTATTGATATATCCTAACATCTTCTTGAAGTCGGGATTGCTTTTGAGCAAGTCAATATCAATAAGACATTCTTTTGTTTCATACTTAGTCCCATACGATGTGTGGGATTTTTTTGCGCCAAATCGGTTTTTCAACACAATGGTTGTTAGTGGCTTGAATCCATTGTCTTTCGGTGATTGCAATTCCAAATATTCATATCCCGTTGCAGTTTTCCTAATAATCGCCACATGTGAACCACAAGTGAAATAATACTCTTTTCCTACTTGTGTTTGTTTAAGCAAGTCATTCGCTTTTGTGAAGTCATTTGTATGTTTAACAACCACACCACCGGCTTTTTCGGCGATATTCATTATCGTGCTTGAAGAACTGAACTTTTGTCGGCTTACACCATCACGGAAATCCAATACATCAAGACCACATTTATTTCCGGCATAAGTAAATGCCAAAGAAGAACATGAACCGCGTGTCAAATCTCCACCGCCAACCCTTGATATTATTTCCGTTTCGGTCAATTCTTTTGATAATGACTTGACTTCTTTATAAGCAACGTTTGCATTGTCTAACGACTTGACAACTTCATCAAGCGAAAACTTGTTCTTTTTCAACTCGATTTCTTGAATCAATTTGTCCAATTCGGCTTCATAAGAAGTCGGGTCGGAATACCAATTGTTTTTT
>JAIRRK010000174.1 GCA_031256015.1 Dysgonamonadaceae bacterium | reverse complement strand
GCTCCGAGAAAGTTTTTCGTAGCTCCGAGAAAGTTTTTCGTAGCTCCGAGAAAGTTTTTCGTAGCTCCGAGAAAGTTTTTCGTAGCCCCAAGAAAGATTTTCGTAGCCCCGAGAAAGTTTTTCGTAGCCCCGAAAAAGATTTTCGTAGCCCCGAGAAAGTTTTTCGTAGCCCCGAAAAAGATTTTCGTAGCCCCGAAAAAGTTTGGTTGGACTACATTAAAATACTATTATTCATCGTTTTTCGGATTTTCCGGACAATTTCTTTTTTTTAACCTAAATAAAAATGATAAATTATGGCTCGTTACAATGATTTTATCCCCGAAAATGACGAGAAGTTCCTCGTTTGGCTTAAAAATTTAACCGCGTATATCTCGCAAAAGTATGAAACATGGAACATTCCGGTTGCGGAAATCCATCCGCTCAATGCGCAGACTGCGGCGTTCGAAACGGCACTCCATGCTGCAATGAATCCCGCAACACGTACCAAAGCAGCGGTACAGGCGAAAAACGACACCCGGAATACGGTTAAAAGTACAATCCGGATGTTCCTGAAAGCTTACGTAACGTACAATCGCGCCGTTACCGACTCCGACCGCGACAATATGAATCTGCCGATTCACAAGAAGGGACGCACGCCGGCCCCCATACCGAAAGGGTATCCGTTTTTCAGAATTGACAGCTCGGTGATTCGCCGGCTGAGTATTTATTTCTATGATAGCGCCAATGAAAAGCGTCGTAAGCCCGAAGGCGTACACGGTGCCGAAATCCGGTGGGGTTTTTCGGACGTTCCGGTCGTGGAACCCGAAAAGTTGATTTATTCCGGTTTCGACACAGCATCGCCCTATACGATTGAGTTTACCGGTGAAGACCGCGGCCGCACGGTGTATATCGCCCTGCGCTGGGAAAATACCCGCGGCGAAAAAGGCCCTTGGAGCGAAATTTATAACTCGATAATACCGTAAGCGGAAACGAAAAAAAGTTTTGGGGGATACAATCGCTTGTATCCCTTTTTTGTTTTCCCCTCCGAGCCGCCTCAAGGCCAAAAAGAAGGAGGAGGAAGAACTATTAATTCTTCATTTATTTCATACCTTTGCAGCATGGAAAAACAAAGAGCAAACAATTGGCTGCCCACAACAAAGAAAGAAATCGAAGCAAAAGGATGGAACGAATTGGATGTCATCTTCTTTACCGGTGATGCTTATGTAGATCATCCGGCTTTCGGGGCGGCGGTATTGGGGCGTATAATGGAATCCATCGGTTTAAAGGTCGCCATTGTCCCTCAACCGAATTGGAGAGACGACTTGCGCGATTTCAAAAAGTTGGGAACTCCGCGACTTTTCTTCGGAGTTTCGGCCGGAGCAATGGATTCCATGGTAAACAAATACACGGCAAACAAACGTTTACGTTCCAACGACGCTTATACTCCGGATGGCCGTATCGATATGCGGCCGGAATATCCGACGATTGTTTATTCGACCATTCTTAAAAAACTGTTCCCCGAAACTCCGGTTATTATCGGAGGCATCGAAGCGTCCATGCGACGGTTATCTCATTACGATTATTGGCAGGAAAAGCTGTTGCCCGGTATTTTAATTCCGTCTCAAGCCGATTTGCTGATTTACGGTTCAGGGGAAAAACCGATTAAAGATATTTGTTTTGCGTTACGGAACGGAGCAAGTGTTTCCGAGATGAAATCCGTTCCTCAAACGGTGTATTTCCGGAAGGAAACGGAAAAGAAAGAGGACGATATTTTTCTTTATTCTTACGAGGATTGCCTGAAAGACAAGAAAAAACAAGCCGGGAATTTCAAACACATCGAAGAGGAGTCGAATAAAATAAAAGCGAAACGAATGATTCAGAAAACCGGAGACGGTTATATTGTTGTCAATCCTCCTTATCCTCCGATGACAACGGAAGAAATCGATTCGTGTTTCGATTTGCCTTATACTCGTTTGCCTCATCCCAAGTACCAAAACAAAACGATTCCGGCTTATGAAATGATTCGTCATTCCATCACGATTCACAGAGGATGTTTCGGCGGCTGCGCTTTTTGTACCATCTCGGCTCATCAGGGCAAGTTTATCTCGTCGCGTTCCCGAAAGTCCATTTTAAGGGAAGCGGAACAGATTACGAACATGCCTGATTTCAAAGGATATATAAGCGATTTGGGAGGTCCTTCGGCGAATATGTATCAGATGGAGGGGAAAAACAAGAAACTATGCGATTCGTGTAAAAAGCCGTCTTGTATTTTCCCCGAAATATGTCACAATTTAAATGCCGGTCATCAAGCCCTGATTGATTTATATCGGGAAGTCGACAAAATTCGAGGTATCAAAAAGTCTTTCATAGGAAGCGGTATTCGTTACGATTTGTTGGTTCATCAGTACGAGGATGGAGAAATAAACAAAATAAATCTGCAATACATTCATGAATTAATCACGAAACATGTATCCGGCCGACTGAAAGTTGCTCCGGAACATACGTCTTCCGCTACTCTTGAATGTATGAGAAAACCCGAATTTGAGACATTTCATCAGTTTAAGAAGATATTCGATAAAATAAATAAACAGTATCAATTGAAACAACAGATAATTCCTTATTTTATCAGTTCGCATCCCGATTCGACGGAAGAAGACATGGCAGAGTTGGCAGTCAAAACAAAAGGTTTAAATTTTCAATTGGAACAGGTGCAGGACTTCACCCCTACTCCGATGACTTTAGCAACTGAAATCTTCTATTCCGGAGTTCATCCGTACACTCTCAAGCCGGTTTACACAGCCAAGTCCAAAGAAGAGAAGTTAAATCAGCGACAATATTTCTTTTGGTACGATAATGCTTATAAGAATCAAATCGTCCGCTCCCTGAACAGGCTTAAACGAGCGGACTTGATTAAGAATTTATATTCCAAATGAACGATTACATTATTAACGATACCGATTTAGGGACTGTTTTATTCCGATATAACCCCCGAGCGAAAAGATACATCGTTCGTGTTCGTCGACAACAAGTAACCGTAACCGTTCCGTATAGAGGAAATTTCGATTTTGCGGAAAGATTTTTCAGAGAGAACAGGCAAAAGGTTATTCATCAATTTCAATCTCTGCAAGAGACCAATCCACTTTCGCCGAAGCTATCCGATGCTGTTTTACGGGAACAAGCCAAAGAATATCTTCCAAATGCCTTGAATCGCTTGGCTCAACAGTACGGATTCGAATACAGAGAAGTAAAAATAAGAAAGAGCAAAACCCGATGGGGTTCTTGCTCTCGCAATCGAACAATTAATCTTTCGATTTATTTGATGCTTCTGCCTCGGCATCTTATTGAATATGTCATGTTGCACGAACTTTGTCACACTATTGAGATGAATCACGGCCCGGCTTTTTGGAATCTTCTTGAGCAATATACACAGGGAAAGAATCAGGCTCTAAGAAAGGAATTAAAAGGTTTTTCTATCCGTATTCCTTAATCGGTTTTGTATTTTCGCTTTTCCATCATTTTTCGGCCGAAATCCTGTTCGGCTTTCCGATAAAGAAAAATCTTTTCCGCAGAAAGAACTTGAAGAAATTTAACTGTATATTCTTTTTCCAGTTGAGCTTCTTTCAATTTCACTTCAGCACTTAATTCAATAATTTCTTTGTATTCGGCGTCGTTGGCTTTATTTTTTTCTTTTAAAGTTTTCTTGATTTTTTTTATTTTCTCCCTCAGTTCTTTATTTGCTTCAAACTTTTTCATTTGCAGCTCATTACATAAAGGCCAAAACAACTTTCCTTCTTCTTCGGTCAATTTCATTTCCCGGGAAATATACGAGATTCTTTCTTCCTGAAATTTTTCGAATCGTTCTTTTCCTCTCTCCTCATCGCTTTTTCCGGTATGTTTTTGTGCTGATAAGCCAAAAGCTGCAAAACATAAAACAATCAATATTAATTTTCGTTTCATCTGTTCAATTTTTATTTATTCGGCGTCATCGTAGTTATATAATTCTCCTAAATAAAGTGCTTCGTGATAAACATTTTTTGTTAATTGCTCTTCATAATACTGATAGAATTCTTCTATTTCCGCATCGGAAGCTAACGAAAAAGTGGATTGTGTGTCAACCGGTGAATTTACAAATAGTTTCACCATGAGAGCAATTCCGGCAAACATGGCTGCCATGTACACCCAAGGTTTTACTTGGTCCCACAAACTCCGTTTCTGTGGTTCGAATTGAATTTTAGGGGGTAATTGAGCTGTTATCTTATCGGTTAATCCTTCAAAATAACCTTCCGGAACCAAAAAAGGATTATCTTTTACAATCTTATCTAATTGATTCATACTCTTTTTCATTTTTTATCTCCTTTTTCTTCTATAATAGACTTTGTTGTTCGGAAAAGGTTTAATCTCGATTTAAAAAATCTTCAATTTTTTTTGCTGCATGATGGTAAGAGGCTTTCAATGCTCCGACCGAAGTGCCCATAATTTCTGAAATTTCATCGTAGGTCAATTCTTCAAAATACCTCATATTAAATACGATTCTTTGTTTTTCGGGCAATGTCAATATGGCTTTTTGTAATTTCAATTGGGCTTCATCTCCATCGAAATAAGAATCCGTTTCTAATTTATCGGCCAAAAACACGTCATCGTCATCCATCGAAATTTGATTATATGAACGTTGTTTGTTCAGAAACGTGATACTCTCATTAATTGCGATTTTGTAGAGCCAAGTCGATAATTTGGCATCTCCTCTGAAAAAATCGATATTCATCCATGCTTTAATAAATGTATTTTGAAGAAGGTCGTTGGCATCGTCATGCGACAGCACCATTTTTCGTATGTGCCAGTATATTTTTTCACTGTAATAAGCAACCACTTGTTCAAAAGCTTTTTTCTGTATTACGGAATCGCCGCTGCGCAATTCTTTCAGAGTATCGTCTTCGTTATATAGTTTCATTGATTTTCTATAAGTGAGTTCATTTGAACTTTTTAATTTATGTTACAGATAAGTCTATTTGTCATATTCTTGACTCTTAACCATTCTTACTCATATTTTTCGAAGCAAAAATAATGAAAAAATCCCGACATAAAAGAAAATATCTATTTATGTCGGGACTTTATTTGGGTAGTTTATATTTTTTTACACTTTTATAATTGAATCATTTCAAGGCAGAATCCTATTGTTTTTAAGATAACAGGGAATAAAATCACAAATATTGACTTTACTCCCTGTTTTCAACATTTTATTTTAAAAAAGAAACTACATCATTCCGCCCATTCCTCCACCCATAGGAGGCATTGCAGGAGCCGGATTTTCTTCCGGTTTATCTGTAATGACACATTCTGTTGTCAAAAACATTCCTGCGATGGAAGCTGCATTTTCCAGAGCCACACGGGTTACTTTGGTCGGGTCAATCACTCCTGAAGCATACAAATTTTCGTAAGCATTTGTGCGAGCGTTATATCCGAAATCATCTTTTGATTCTTTTACTTTTTGCACCACAACAGCACCTTCTTTTCCGGCATTTGCAACAATCTGACGAAGAGGTTCTTCAATTGCCCGTTTGATTATTTCGATACCTGTTGTTTCGTCTTCATTTTCCCCTTTCAAGTTTTCAAGAGATTTGCTTGCACGGATATATGCGATACCTCCGCCGGGGACAGTACCTTCTTCAATAGCGGCACGAGTTGCGCTCAGGGCATCATCCACGCGATCTTTCTTTTCTTTCATTTCCACTTCGGAAGGAGCACCCACATAAAGAACAGCAACTCCTCCGGCTAATTTTGCCAGACGTTCCTGTAATTTTTCACGGTCATAATCGGAAGTCGTATTTTCAATCTGCATTTTGATTTGAGCTACACGAGCCGAAATAGAAGCTTTATCGCCGGAACCGTTTACGATGACGGTGTTATCTTTATTCACATTTACTTTTTCAGCCGTTCCTAACATTTCCATAGTCGTTCCATCCAGTTTCAATCCTTTTTCTTCTGAAATAACAACTCCTCCGGTAAGAACAGCAATGTCTTCCAACATTTCTTTGCGACGGTCGCCAAATCCGGGTGCTTTAACCGCACATATTTTCAAAGAACCGCGTAAACGGTTAACCACCAATGTAGCCAAAGCTTCCGATTCGATGTCTTCCGCAATAATTAAAAGGGGACGACCTGTTTGAACCGTTTGTTCCAAAATAGGAAGAATATCTTTTAATACGGAAATTTTCTTATCGTAAATCAAGATGTAAGGATTTTCCAAATCGGCTTCCATTTTTTCCGTATTGGTAACGAAATACGGAGAAATGTATCCACGGTCGAATTGCATACCTTCGACTACGTCTACGTATGTTTCGATACCTTTTGATTCTTCCACCGTAATCACTCCTTCTTTTTTCACTTTTTTCATTGCTTCAGCAATCAGGGAACCGATAGTTTCATCTCCATTTGCCGAAATTTTCGCAACGTTTTCAATCTTTTTGAAATCATCGCCTATTTCTTGAGATTGAGATTTTAATGATTCAACAACCGTGGTTACGGCTTTATCGATTCCTCGTTTCAAATCCATCGGATTTGCTCCTGCTGCAACATTCTTCATTCCTACGCTAATAATCGATTGAGCCAAAACAGTAGCTGTCGTTGTTCCGTCTCCGGCATCGTCGTTGGTTTTGGAAGCAACCTCTTTGACCAATTGAGCTCCCATATTTTGGAACGGATCGGAAAGTTCGATTTCTTTAGCCACGGTAACTCCATCTTTTGTTATTTGAGGAGCTCCGAATTTTTTGTCCAAAATCACGTTTCGACCTTTAGGTCCTAATGTTACTTTCACTGCGTTTGCTAATTCGTCGACACCTTTTTTCAGCATGTCACGAGCATCAATGTCGAATTTAATATCTTTTGCCATATTCTTATTGATTTTATTTTTTTATGTTTTTATTTTTTAGATAATTGCCAAAACATCTGATTGACGCATAATTAAATATTGTTCTCCTTCCAATTCGATTTCAGTTCCGGCATATTTACCGTAAAGTACGTTATCGCCCGGTTTAAGAACCATTTCTTCATCTTTGGTTCCTTTTCCTACCGAAATAATTTCTCCTTTCAAAGGTTTTTCCTTCGCTGAATCAGGGATTATGATTCCTCCTACTGTCTTTTCTTCAGCAACTGCCGGTTTTACCAGCACTCTGTCCGCTAATGGTTTAATGTTCATAATTAAAATCTATTTTAAATGTTAATAATTGTATTATTATTCATCAATCGAATTGCGAAGATTATGCCAAAAATAAACAACTGCCAATTTGACTAATTCAATGTCAGATTTACAAATCGACAAGTCAATTTTTCTCGTTGACAGAAGCCAATCAAACTATCATCCTGTTCATGGTTTCTTCTCTTTTTTATCTTAAATGATAAAAGTTTAAATCATTCCATTATTAAAACTTATCTTTGTGTTTTATTTCAGTAATAAGAGCAAATAAGCTATGTATGAGTTTCATTCAGATAGTGATCGATATTTCCAAATACAGAAAATAACTTCCCGGGAATATATTATTCCTTTTATTGAAGAAGTTTATTCTATCGTTCCCGAAACCCGCGTATTGGAAATCGGATGCAATCAAGCGGGAGTTCTCAGTGCTTTTCTTGAAAGAGGATGTATGGGTATCGGAGTAGATTTGGATGAGAATTATATTGCAGAAGGACGTAAAAAATTATCCGACTACATTGAAACGAAACAACTTCAATTAATTTCCAAAGATATTTATCTGATTGATGAAGAAAAGGATTTAGGCGGAAAATTTGATATTATCGTCCTCAAAGATGTGATAGAACACATTCCGAATCAGGAGAAACTTTTGAAACGAATGAAAAATTTACTCCATCCGAAAGGGATTATTTTTTTCGGATTTCCTCCTTGGCAAATGCCTTTCGGAGGACATCAACAAATGTGCAAAAGGAAAATCTTATCGCAAATGCCTTATTTTCACTTATTACCCATGCCCATTTACAAAAAGGTACTTAAATCTTTCGGAGAAAATGTGGAAAAATTAGCCGAAATAAAAGAAACAGGGATTTCAATTGAACGCTTTGAGAAGATATTGAAAAGGACCTCTTTCAAAATACTGAATCAAGAACACTATTTTATCAATCCGATTTATAAATACAAATTCAATTTGAAAGTAAGAAAACAATCTCCCATTATCCGCTCAATACCTTATTTGAGAGATTTTTTTACTACCGGTGTTTTTTATATCGTTACTCGAGATTAAAATACTGTATCAATTCATCTTTTGACATGTTTTTTTGTTCTCCGGTTTCCATATTTTTCAATTGAATCGAATTATCTCGCATTTCATTTTCTCCCACAATAGCAACATAGGGAATTTTATTTGAATCGGCATACGACATTTGTTTTTTCACTTTGACAGCTTCGGGAAAAATTTCTGTATTTACACCTGCATCTCTCAATTGGGACAACAGCGGAAGAATAAAGTCGACTTCTTTTTCCCCGAAATTCACAAATAAAACTTTTGTTCGTTGAGATGAACTTTTCGGATACAAATCCAACTGATTCAACACATCAAAAATGCGATCGGCTCCAAAGGATATTCCTACTCCGGAAACATCAGGCATGCCAAATACTCCTGTCAGATTGTCATAACGTCCGCCGCCTGTAATACTTCCGATTTCCACATCCAAAGCTTTTACTTCAAAAATAGCTCCTGTATAATAATTCAATCCACGAGCTAAAGTTAAATCTAATTCCAGAGAACTATTTAAACCGACCATATCGGTTTTATTTAAAATAGTTTCGACTTCTTCGATTCCCTTCATTCCTATTTCTGATTGAGAGAGCAGCTTTTTCAGAATCGTTATTTTTTCTCTATTCGATCCGGCCAGAAGAATTATCGGTTGCAATTGTGTAATTGCTTTTTGTGAAATTCCTTTTGCCGCCAATTCGATATTCACATTTTCCAAACCTATTTTATCCAGTTTATCAATTGCGACGGTAATATCTGTTATTTTATCCGATTCACCTATAATTTCAGCGATTCCCGTCAAAATTTTGCGATTATTCATTTTAATACAAACACGAATTCCCAATCGTTTATGGACTTCATCCATCATTCGTATTAATTCAACTTCGTTCAACAACGAATCGGAGCCGACAATATCCGCATCGCATTGAAAAAATTCACGATAACGTCCTTTTTGCGGACGATCGGCTCGCCAAACCGGTTGAATCTGAAATCGCCGGAAAGGGAAAGTGATTTCATTTCTGTGCATAACAACAAAACGAGCAAAAGGAACCGTTAAATCATAACGCAACCCTTTTTCGCACATTTGATTTGTCAAGCGATTCAGATTTTTATTTTCGATATCTTCCTTATTTACATCTTTCAGGAAATCACCGGAATTAAGAATTTTAAAAAGAAGCTTATCCCCTTCTTCTCCATATTTTCCCATCAGAGTCGACAAATTCTCCATCGCCGGAGTTTCAATCTGTTTAAATCCGTATAAATGGAATACATTCCGAATTGTATCGAATATGTAATTGCGTTTAGCTACTTCTTCGGGAGAAAAATCTCTTGTTCCTTTAGGAATTGTCGGTTTTTGCATATTTTATAATTATTTTTTTATCTTTGTTATTCCTCTATCTGCTTTTGCCCAAAATAGTTTTATATTTGTATTCGGTTTTTAATCAACAACAAGAATGATCCATTTCCTGTTCTTCATATTTCTATTAATTGTATTTCTTCTCATCTTCGGAATCTCTATTATTCAAGGAATTATACGCTTCTTATTCGGAGGATTTTCCAATCAATCTTCCAAAACAAGAGAAAAAAATTACAACGATTCAAAGTCCACCAACCAAAGAAACACCGACCAATCGTTCCGATCTCAATCAAAAAAGATTATTGATTCGGACGAGGGAGAATACATCGAATTTGAAGAAATAAAAGATTAATTTCGTCCTCTGATTAGACTAATAAATTCTTCCCTTGTTTTTGCCTGATTGAACACACCGGTGAAATCGGATGTCGTTGTGATTGAATTTTGTTTTTCCACTCCTCTCATTTGCATGCACATGTGTTGTGCTTCCAAAACAACCATTACGCCCAAGGGATTTAATGTTTTCTGAATACACTTTTTTATTTGAGTTGTCATCCGTTCCTGTATTTGTAAACGGCGGGCGTAAACATCTACGATACGGGGAATCTTACTCAATCCGGTTACGGCATTATCCGGAATATAAGCAACATGTGCTTTTCCGAAAAAAGGAAGCATGTGATGTTCGCACATGGAGAAAAAATCAATGTCTTTCACAATAACCATTTGTTTATATTCTTCTATAAAAACAGCGGAAGACAGAATTTTCCCGGGGTCTTGTTTGTATCCCTGAGTCAAGAACATCATTGCTTTGGCGACTCTATCAGGAGTTTTCAGCAAACCTTCCCGTTCCGGGTTTTCTCCCAATAATTCCAATATTTTTTTGTAATGAAAAGCGAGTTCTTTTCTTTTCTCCAAATTTTCAGGAGTCCATTCCATATTGATTCCTTATTAAAAAGGTATTTTCACTTTATCGACAATAATATATATTTCTCTTCCGAATTGAGGAAAATCCTTTTGAAGTTGTTGCCTGAACACGGAAGCTTCTTCTCTGGTTGTAAAATCGCCGGCTAAAAGCTTCCAGTTAGGTGCATCATAATTCAGATAAGTGGATACTTCCGGGTATTTTTTCTTAATTTCGCTTTGTCTGGCAGATGCTTCAGTGCGAGAATTTTGAGGATTATTTCCCATGTATATCTGAAGACGGTAACCTGTTGTTTCCAAGAGACCACTATTTTCATTCACTGAAGCCGATGAATTCGGTTTCCCTATCAATGCCGTAATATTCGAGTCCGACTCAATCAGAATAATTCCTTCCGAGCCGGACGAATCTGTTTGCAAATAATCTATGATAGTTGTGCTTTCTTGTGCTTGTGCCTGAACAAAGAAACAAAAGATTAAACCAAAGCATACAACTATATTAGAAATTATTTTATTCATTCTTTTTTCGATTAAAATGCTTCAATAATGGGCATAAACGCCTCCACGGTCAGAGAAGCTCCTCCTATTAATCCTCCGTCAACATCCGGATTCGAGAATAGTTCCTTTGCATTTTTTGCATTAGCACTTCCTCCGTACAAAATGGAAGTATCATTTGCAATTTTCTCTCCATATTTTGCGACTAAAGTTTGTCTGATAAAAGCATGCATTTCTTGAGCTTGATCGGGAGTAGCTGTTTTTCCCGTTCCTATAGCCCAAACCGGTTCATACGCTAAAACAATTTTTCCGAAATCTTCGGCGGAAAGCTCGAAAAGAGCTTCCTCTATTTGCGTTTTTACAACTTGATTTTGTTTTCCGGCTTCTCTTTCTTCCAAAACCTCTCCGATGCAAAAGATAGGAATCAGGTTATTCTCTAATGCCAATTTCACTTTTTCTTTCAAAATAGCATTTGTTTCGCCATAATAAGCGCGACGTTCCGAATGTCCTAAAATAACATATTGCGCACCGGTTGATGCTACCATAGCGGCGGAAACTTCTCCTGTATATGCTCCGGATACTTTATCGGCACAATTTTGAGCTCCTAATTTTACTGTGTTTCCTGTTTTTTGTTTGTTTATAAGAGCCAAATGAATGAACGGAGTACAAATAACGACATCACAATTAATTTTTTTTCCGTTCAATACAGTTTGTAATTCTCCGGCGAAATCAAGACCTTCTTGTAGGTTTTTATTCATTTTCCAGTTTCCCGCTACAATGTTTTTTCTCATTTTTAATTTAATTTATAGTTATTATTGATTATTTATTTCGATTTTTCTTTTTGTTTTCCATTCGTCTTCCGTTCCAATCGGCGAAAGAAAGTAGTAATAATGGGATAACCAAAATCAAGGAAAGAATAAAGATTTTCTCTCCGTCATTACTTTGGGCAACGGCTTCCAATGAAGATTCTTCCAATGGAGACGTCAATTCTTTTTCTCCGGGTATTTTCCTGTCCGACCATTTATTAAGGATAACGGCATCTTTTATTAAAAGTAATCCCGGATTGGAACGAATGATTGTTTTTAATGTAATATCGTCGGCCGTACAAAACGGATATTCGGCTCCGGTATTTTCAGTCCATTCTTTAATTACTTCCGACAAAGAAGAAGTTAAACAATAGAAATCGTATCCGTTTCGTTGAGAATAATCATACAATTCATTAATTTTATCGATGTATGAATCACTTGCTTTTTCCAATTTATGGGCAACCATCAAAAATGTATAGTTTTCGTTGGCTAAAATATCGTTCGTAATATCGTAGCCATCCTCATCATTAATGATAAAATCATGAATGGGTGGTTCGTACCCTTTTTTAATCTGTTTCGATTTCGAATCAACAAAAGTCCATCCCGAACCGTCTTTCGGATAATTATCCAATGTAAATTCCTGCTGAACTCCCTCTTTTTCATAAATAAAAGTTGTTTCATAAACAGCTGTTTCGGCACCTTCAGGAATTTCCATTAGTTCTTTGATGTTATTGCCTATTTTATACGGACGAAAATCCAAAACGGGCAAATAAAGATAACAATAGAACGACACTCCCAGTATAAATATTAGTCCGTATAAGAAAACCAACGACCGCGATTTTTTCGAGAAAAAGGAGGTTATTTCTTTATGCCAAAGAAAAACAAGTATTGAACAGGGAAGAATGATTATATTTTTAAAAAACGTCTGCCAATTCGAGATAATAATTGCATCACCGAAACAACCACAGTCAGTTACCGGATTAGCAATCGCCAAATACAGCGTAAGGCAGGTCATAAAACCCATAAACAACAAGGTTAAAAAACCGGTGATTTTCCGATATATTCCGCACAATAAGCTCAAACCAAGTAAAAATTCAAAGGCGGAAAGTAGAAAGGCGGCCGGAAGTGCTGCAAAATCCAAAAAACCGAAACCAAAAGCTCCGAAATAATCTGTAAATTTATACGTACTTCCCAAGGGATCAACTGCTTTTACAAATCCGGAAAAGACAAATAACAAACCAATGACAATCCGAAAAATTTCTACCGATAGTTTCCGGTATTTTTTAGGAACATTAATCTTCATACGTCAATTTTATTAGTGCAAAAAGAGAATAATTAATCATATCCATATAATTGGCATCAATACCTTCCGATACTGATGTTTTTCCATCGTTTCCTTCGATTTGCTTTGTTCGATATATTTTGGTTAGGATTAAATCGACATAAGAACTGACTCTCATACCTCTCCAAGCCTCATCATAATCGTGATTTTTTGCATACATCAATTCTTTTGTTTCAGTCATGTGTTTATCGTACAATTTTAATGCTTCGTCGGTATTCCTATCAATTGTGTCTGAGAATCCGAGTTCCAATTGTATCAAACCGATTATTCCATAATTAACGATTGCGATAAATTCCGATTTTATACCTTCATTTATTTTTGCCACACCTTTAATTTCCAGACTGCGAATGCGTTTTGCTTTTATAAATATTTGATCCGTAATGGAAATCGGACGCATAATACGCCATGAAGCTCCATAATCTTTCAGTTTTTGCACAAACAAATTACGACAAATACTTATTACTTCTTCGAATTGATTTACGGTATTCATTTTATTTTAAAAATCGAACACAAATATACAATTTTCCGCCTGAATTAAAAAGAAGGAAAAGAAAAAGGGAATTAAAATTCCCTTTTTCTTTTCAGTATCATTTTATACAATCCTAATGCTTCGTCCCACTCTTAGTACAGTAGTCGATTTGATTTTATTTAATTTACAAAGCTTACCGACCGTTGTTTTATGTCTTCTTGCGATAGCACCTAAAGTATCACCTTCTTTAATTTTGTAATATTTTATTTTATCATCTCCGGCTGCTGTGTATTTACTTGCTGACGACGATTTGGAAGAGGATGATCTTCTGTAGTGTTTACCTGATGTAGATTTATTAAAAACATACAAATCGTCTTTTGCACAAAAATCATTGAAATCGATTATTTCTTCCGGATTGATGGATTGTCCTAAAAGTCTAAATTCGAAATGAAGATGAGGTCCGGTGGAACGTCCGGTATTTCCTCCTAATCCAATAGGCTCTCCTGCTTTAACCACTTGATCTTGGTCAACCAAAAAAGAGGAAAGATGCCCATAAACTGTTTCTAATCCATTGGGGTGTCTCAATACCAAATAGTAACCATATCCTCTTCTTTCATAGCGTTTCACTCTTACTTTTCCATCGAAAGCAGCATAAATTGTATCGCCTGTACGTACTTTAATATCCGTACCATAGTGAAATCTTCTTCTGCGAGGTCCATAATGAGAAGTTATTCTTCCTTCGATAGGCATTACAAAACCGGAAACATCAATTGTGTAAGTTTCCGGAATATTCATTTCCGAATAAGCTTTCACATACGTGGTATTCCATGATTCATCATACAATTCATCCGCAAGATACAACAAATTTTCCTTGTTCAAAGCCATTTGCAACAATATAGAATCTACGGCTAATTCTTTGAAGCCGATATTTACATTATCCGCCAATAAATCAGATTCTACTTTTCTTTGTTTCGAAAGGGCTTTGTCCTGAATGTCAGTATTTGCTTGCCCTTGAGCATTCGCCGAGAAAGAAAAAGGAACAATCACTCCTAAACATCCACTCAACAAACTTTTCTTCCAATTTTTAATCATTCTCTTTGTTTGGTTTATTTCACTTAATATTCATCATTTGCGTAAAGACTCGACAACAAATCAATATTGTACGAATACAATTCTTCATCTTTAAAAAATCGTTTCAACTCAATTGCTGCTGTTTCAACAGAGTCGGAGGCATGAATAATATTTTCTTGAATACTCACACTATAATCCCCTCGAATAGTTCCCGGAAGAGCAATTCGACCGTTGGTGGCACCTACAATTGTTCTGACAACCGATACAGCATCTACTCCTCCCCAACAAGCCAAAACAACCGGAGTGATATTCATGGAATCTTTTATTCTCTGAAAAAAAGATTTCTCTTTCAAGTGAGAATAATGTTCATTTAAAATTTCATCCGTCAGCCATGCCATTTTCATTCCAATCAAAAGCAAACCTTTCTTCTCAAAACGACTGATGATTTCTCCTATCAACCGTCTTTGAATGGTACAGGGCTTAAGAATTATTAGAGTTTTCTCCATTAGCATTAATTCACGACGCACAAAGGAAAAGAAATTTATGATTAAAACCAAATAATTAACATTTTTAATCATGAAAATCGGGCAAATTAATTGTCATACGACCTGTTTCGAGCCGTATCCAGTCGTAAAAAGATAAATAATAAGAGGGTGAATCCCAACAAAGAAGAGCCTCCATAACTAAAAAAGGGTAAAGGAATACCGATTACCGGAGTAATTCCGATCACCATTCCTATGTTGATGGCCAGATGAAAAAAGAAAATACAAGCGACACAATATCCGTAAATCCGACAAAATGCCATCGATTGCCTTTCTGCCAAATAAATCAATCTTAAAATAAGTATAATGAAAAATACCAAGACCAAGCTTGCTCCCAAGAAACCGATTTCTTCTCCTATGGTGCAAAAAATAAAATCGGTATCTTGCTCCGGAACATATTTCAACTTTGTTTGAGTTCCATTTAAAAATCCCTTTCCGACAAGTCCTCCCGAACCTATCGCTATTTTTGACTGATTGACATTGTATCCGGCTCCTCCCGGATCGTCTATGGTTCCCAAAGTAACCTGAATTCGAATACGTTGGTGAGGTTTCAAGATATTATCAAAAACATAATCAACCGAATACAGAAAAGCAAAAGATGTAAGTCCAAAAACCACAATCCATAAATAAGTTGATGCTCGGTACCTGATATACAATAACAGCATATAAATCAACATACCTGCAATAAGAGAACCAACCACCCAAGTCAGATCAAACGGAATGAAAAAATAAATAATTCCGGAAACAAATCCTATAAGCAAGGTGATATAGGATAATTGCTTTGCATGATTTTTCCCCTTAGGATAGTTATACAATATGAAAAGTATAAAGAACAGAATGAACAAGAATACTAAAAATATTCCTGCCGAAATATTTTCTCCCCATACAACATCATTAAATCGTATCGAAAGAACAAAAAACAGAACAGCTACAAACCCTGAAAAAAGAATATAACCCGGCATTCCTTCTCTGTACAACACTAAAAAAAGAGATAAAAACACCAATGCTGACCCTGTTTCTTTTTGCAGATAAATCAATAACACAGGAAGTAAAATTATTCCGAAAGAAACAAGGACAATTTTAAAATTACGAATATCGAATTTATACACACTAAGGATTCGGGCAAGAGCCAAAGAGGTTGCAAATTTAGCAAATTCAGCAGGTTGTATCTGAATCACCCCGGGAATAATAACCAACCACGATCGAGACCCTTTGATATCCGGAGCAATAAAAATCGTAACAGATAATAACAGAGCGATTAGTAAATAGAACCAAATAGAAAGCATTTCATAAACGTCGCTATCTATTAAAAGCAACAAAACTCCGATAAACAAGGAGGTAAATATCCATATAAGCTGCATGCCCGTACGAGTAGAGAAATCGAACATTTCGGTTTGATCAAAATCATAAGTCGACGCATAAATACTGAACCAACCGGCTATAACCAAAATAAGGTAAATAGCAATTGTCCACCAATCGACAGAAGCCCATATATTAGTTTTTTTGTAATACACTACGCAAGATAATTGAATTTTTCATTCCTGTTTCCAACGGTTTATCACCATCCGGTATTTCGCCTTTCAAATATTTCTGTATCATCAGGCGTCCCATGGGTACGGCATAACGAGCTCCAAATCCCCCATTTTCAACAAATACTATGACCGCCACCTTCGGATCTTCCATTGGAGCAAATCCCATAAATATCGAATGATCTCGACCTTTATTTTCTGCCGTTCCTGTTTTCCCGCAAACGGAAATATCGGAAATATTCGCCCCTTGACAAGTACCTCCGGTTACAGCCATACGCATACCTTGTACAACCGGATCGTAATGTTTTGCATCAATTCCGGTATAACGAGGAACTGTATAGTTTTTATCCTGTTCAACATCTCTTATTCCTTTTACAACATGAGGAGTATAAAAATACCCTCTGTTAGCAATCGTCGCTGCCAAATTACAAACCTGTATCGGAGAAAGAGTTACTTCTCCTTGTCCTATAGCGATGGAAATGACAGTCAGGGCTTTCCACCAAGGTTTACCGTTCTTGTCCTTATGGAATTTGTCGTAAAACTGAGCATTGGGAATCATTCCTCTTTTCTCGTCGGGCATATCCACTCCCAAACGATAACCGAAACCTTGCGCCACCATATAATCACGCCATTTATTCATTGCATTTTGGATTGATCCGTATTTTTTATTCTCCAACATGTTTTTCAATCCCCAGCAAAAATAAGCGTTGCAACTGGTTCCGATGGCAGAAGTTAATGGAATATGAGAGGCGTGCCCGTGACATTTGGGACGCCCATTGCCCGGAGGAAAACCGCCATAACAACTGTAAATTGTATTCGGAGTTATAATGCCTTCCTGCAAAAAAGTCAATGCTTGTGCCGTCTTGAAAGTAGATCCGGGAGGATAGGCTCCATTGATTGCTCGATTAAGTAACGGAGTATAAGGATTTTTCACCAAGTCCAAATAAGATTCGCTAAATTGTTTTCCGACCAATGACGATGGATCGTAAGTAGGAGAAGATACCATACAAAGAATCTCTCCGGTTTTAGGTTCAATCATGATAATCGTACCTAATTTGTTTTTCATTAATTCTTCGCCATAAGCCTGTAAATCAATATCAATGGAAAGAGTTAAATCTTTTCCTGACGAGGGAGATATGTCGTGAATGCCTTCTTCATATTTTCCTTTGATTCGACCGTGTGCATCACGCAATAAAATTTCCACACCCTTCTCCCCTCTTAAGTGCTTTTCGTACGAGCGTTCAACACCTGTTTTTCCGATATAATCTCCTCGTTGATAATAATCATCATCGGCGATGTTCTGTTTATCGACTTCCGCTATATATCCCAAAACATGAGCGGCATTCGGATAATTATATTGTCGAACCGTTCTGTTTTGAATATAAAATCCGGGGAATTTATAAATAGCTTCTTGCAATACACCATATTCTTTATTTCCCAATTGAGTAAGAAACGTTTGAGGAGTATAAGAAGAATAGCCGGGATTAAGTTTCTTATTTTTTATATCTTGAAATCTTCTCCGGATAGTTTCGATATCGACATTTACGGCTCGACAAAAAGCCAAAGTATCAAATTCCCGAGTTTCACGGACAACAATCATCACATCGTATGCCGGTTGATTAAAGACCAACAAATTTCCGTTCCGATCGTACATCACTCCTCTTGATGGATATTGAACTTTTTTCAAGAAAGCATTCGTATCTGCCCAGTCTTTATAATCCGGACTAAGAACCTGTAACCGAAACAATTGAATCAGATAAATGATTCCAATCAGGCAAATAAAACCAACAATAAACGCTTTGCGATATTCTGAATTTAAGTCTTTTTTCACGTTTTAGAAATCTTCACATCAATACTCTCGAATGCAAAGATAAGAAACATAGTTAAAATAAAGCTACTTATAATTCGATAAAGAAGATTTGAAGGATCAAAAAAAGAGAGAGATTCTATCGAAAACAAAACCGAATGATGAATCATCGTCACAAATCCGGCATAACGCAGAAACAGTCCTTTACCAAAGCTCGTAAATGAAGGAGTTACAAATTCGATTATATCTCTCGGAGTAAATAACTTAAGCATATTAAAACGTAAAAAACCGGCCATTACACACGAAAGCATATTTAATCCCAAGGTATAACTGAACATATCCAATATAAGCCCCATTAAAGCGGCAACCAGCATGACCACATTCCGATTCATATCTATCGGAAATTTGATGATCAGATAAATGTAGATAAACGGCGTTGCGTACCCCAAAAGATGAATTCTATTGAAGAAGCAAACTTGCAGTAAAACAAGTAGAAAAAATAACGTTGTTTGTCTCAACCCTTTAAATGCCATCACTTTCTTACAATTTTTAGCAGGTCAATTTGTTCTTCTCTGAAACTGTTTTTTACGACTATCACTTCAGACAAAGTACTGAAATCGGTAAATAATTTCACTTGAGCCGAGTTATAACTGTCATTTTTCTGCTTTCTGGAACCGGAAACAAC
>JAIRRK010000027.1 GCA_031256015.1 Dysgonamonadaceae bacterium | reverse complement strand
TGTTTGGGTTAAGATAATGTACTTTTTCATAAACTTTTTTGTATTGTTTTAATAATGGATTTCAATGTATCTGCATAGTTGGGAGTAGTAGCATATCCGGCTTTGGCAATTTCTTCCGCAAATAAATATGGATCATGCCTTACTTCCAATGCTTTTGCATAATTCGGAGGAAAAGCGATAAAGCGCATCAACTTCTTAAAGCACATTTTTGGCTGTTCCGTGTCCAGATCTTCATAAGGGAAGTATAAATCTCCATCCAGTTGAAAGGTATCTTCCCGGAGCGATGGACGGACACGGCACCGTTCTACCTTCACAAGCTGCCCGCACTCTTTTGTTTTTAGATTACAAGTAAGATGGAGTAAAGTAAAATATGCACCGGAAACGAATTTGAGATTACGTGCCCGACGGATGGCTTCTGTACCGGATATCGTTTTTTGATTTTCCATGATACAAAAAAAGCACACAAAAGCACTCTGATAAAGGACAATCATTAGACAGTATAAGTTCCTGCTCCTTGCGGAGTATCCTGATTTTTATCGCTATCCGGAAGATATTTTGAATATTCTCCCCAAAGAATGTATAATAATGCAGTTGTTAATTGTGTAGAATTATATGCTTGTTCCTCAAATGGCAGGCGTTCGCTATCCTTAACCAGAATTGTCCTACCTTCATAACGTTTCAGAGGACTATGGTTTATTGAAGATACTAAAGCCTCACACTCATTCCTGTCAATTAGAATATTATCTAATTTTTTATTGATTTTACTTTTACCAAAAAGTAAATTTAGCAGCCTATAATGTTGAGAATAATAAATTGTTTCCTGTTTCGTAGATATCAAGTGAACAGTCCATCCCAGAGCAATAAGTTCTTGCTTGAGTAATATGGCATCCGTATCATTCACGCCCTTTTTTTTGTAATTGGGATAATATTTTTTCCATTGTGGATCTTTTTGATTAGCTGCCCGATCGTAGTGTATATAAATCTCTTTTTTGCCTCCTGTGAAAAAATCATCAATTTTTTTTGCTAATTTATCTTGCTGATCAGGATGGAACACCCACATATTTTTCAGGATCCGAAATTCTTTCTTTGATGCATTACGTTGTGCAAAAACCATTGATGAGAATGGTCCGGCATCGTAACCGGCTATGACAGGTCTGTTTTTGTCATAGTATTTTAAATGCCTGCAGGATTCGTCTATTTTTTCTCCGGCTGCTATCAGGTCAATGTATCGATAATCATAACCATCATCAAACAGATGCTGTTTCCCAAATTTACCAAAGAACATATCTTTTACTTTCAACTTCCGGATCGAAAAAATGGAGGTATAAAGTTTGTCTTTGTCTTTTATCGATTTTATTTGATTCTGAATATAGTCAATGCCTAATATCTTCAAATTGGAGAAAGAAGATGCCCGGATATAAAATGTTTGTCCCCTCCGGAGTTCTGCCAGTCGCTTTGTCCATCTTTCAATGAATCTCTCCAGTTTCTCTTCTTCCTTAAAATTCAGATTTGCTTTGGCTAAATCAATCAAACGTAAATCAACTTCATAGGCTATTTCCTGAATACAGTCAATCAACTCCTTATTCATGTCTTTTTCATACTCCATAAACCAATCTTCATCAGTTTCAAAGTTTGGAGTAGAAGAAAAACCGGATATGCCCATAAAATAAGGAGAATCGCCAAATTTAGAACGATCGGCACGTAAAGCAGGAATAATACGTTCCATAAATTTTAACTCCGGGATCCGGAGCATTTCATCTACGAAAATATGAGCTGCATTTTTACCAAGCATGGACTCCGTACGATCGCATGATACAAACTGAACTACACAACCATTTACGAATGAAATTGTGTGCTTCCAATCGAATATGAATGTATTACATTTTTGGAAATGCTTTGGCGGTTCTTTCCCAATATCGAAGTAAACGCCTCTTTCATAATGTTCTTCAAAATATTCAATGATACCGGGAAGAATGTTATCAAAAATACTCCGGTAAGTATCTGCAGCAAGAACGAGAATAGCTCCGGGCATCGAATCCTGTACCCTGTCTAATCTCGAAGCAAGTATATGAGTAGTCTTTCCGGATCCACGAGCCAATTCGCAGAATATTGACATCGTATCGGCTAACTTAACCAAAATTTGGACTACCGAAAGATAAACAATCGTAAATATTTCCTCAATCCTTAATTTCTTCATGTTCAGTATCTTCGATATTCAATTCCCGTTCTACTTCTTCAATAAGTCGTTTTTTCTCTGTATCGTTTGTATCAAGGTTTCCAATAATATCTACAGCTTTCCGGTAAAAATCCAATAATCCTTTCTTTTTAACTCCCATTCTTTCCAGTTCAATATCCGGAGATACAATTTGCGGTTTGAATTTAATCCGGTAAGGATCTATGGCATTGGCTGAAGCTTTAATCCGGTATTCGCACGATTTTAGCAAACAAATGCGTGCTTCACGGAAATTATGGGCTACCAGATTAACTTCAAATAATTTCATGAGCATGTCAGCATAATGAAGATACCAGGCTTCAGAAGTAACGCTACAATCTGAATTCAGGTAATTAATCGCATCGTATATCCGGCTCTTATAAGTGTGAATAGATAATTCCGGATAGTTTTGTTGAAGCTTCTTTGCACATTCGGTAATAGAATGATTGGTACGATGCAAATTAGAGGCTTCATTGATCTGAAGAATATAATCTGCAAGTTTTTGAGGAATACCAAATTGTTTCGGATCCCTTGACTCCAAGAATCCTTTTACAATTTCTTGTGGTAATTTTTGAAGATGTTCAATCATAAGCCGAAATTCTCTTGAATTTTGTCGTTTATTTTCTTTTTTCCCATTCTTTCATCCAGAATGGTATTGGAAATAGTGTCGTGCGATTTGGTCGCTTTATCGAACAGGTTTTTATCCAGATTATATTCCCCGGTAGTTTTTCCTTTCCGGTAAGCCTTATAAATTACACTTCCCTGAGTATTAAAGTCTATCCGGAACCGATCGACATCATCAGGATCCGTCAAATCAATTATTTTTTCAACGGAATAACCAAGTATTCCGAAACTGCTTACTTTTGAAAGAAAGTCTTCAGAATAGCTCATTTTTCAAATTCTTTTAACTCGATATCGGTTAATACTTTCCCATTTCGTTTAATAGTAGCCGGCTGATTGTGTTGCTTCATGAACCGGAGATATCTGCGAACAATCAGATCGCAATACTTTGGATCCATCTCCAAACCATAGCAAATACGGTTAGTTTGCTCGGATGCGATGATAGTAGTTCCGGATCCAAGAAAAATATCAAGGATGATCCCATACAGATTACTGCAATCAAGAATAGCATCGGCAACCAACTTAACCGGCTTCACGGTCGGATGATCTTCCATGTTTTCCCGGTCCTTGGAACCGAAAGAGTTCATTCCGGTATATTCCCATACATTTGTCCGGTACCGACCGGTTTCTCCCAATCCGAAATTATTGATGTGCTTCTTTTTCCCATTTTTATAGACAAAGATTAGTTCGTGCTGTGAACGGTAGAATGTTCCCATTCCACCATTGTCTTTTTTCCAGATGATTAGGTTTTTCTGTTCGGTATAGATTTTACCGGCAGTAGTGAGTTCATTAACATGCTTCCAATCCATACAGATGTAATGAATGGATCCATTTTCGGAAAACTTGATAAGGTTAAGAAAACAATCTTCCAAGAATCGGGAAAAGCGGGTTTTATTCATTTCTCCGGAAGCCATCTGAAATTCATCGTGTTTCGTTTTACCTAATCCAACGATATCCCGGACACGCACATTATAGGGAGGATCGGTAAATACCATCTGAGCAAGCTTCCCGGACATAAGGCGTTTTAGTTCCAATATATCGGTACTGTCAGCACAAATGAACCGATGACTGTTTAACTCATAGGTATCTCCTGTCTGGGTAACCGGATTCTCTACAGACTCATCGCAGAACTCATCTTCAACTACTTCCTTTTGTTCGAACTTCTTTTTATCAAGCATATCAGAAGATGGAAGATTTACAGCTATCGGAGGTAGATCGACAATGTCTTTGTAGATGTTAGAGAAGTGCGCTTCAAGTTTTGGAAGAGACCATTTGCCGGCATGAGTATTGGATATCAATATGTATTCGTCTACTTCACCTTTTGTCAACATCCGGTTCGGCACACGAACATCAATGTCGTCATTTTCCCGACCGCTTTCCATATACACTTCCCAACGGCGTTGTCCGGCAATAATATGATTATCCAGATTGATTACAGGAATCTCTACCAAATCAAATTTATTTATACTTGCAACAAGTTTGCTTTGTCCTCTCTCATCCCGTTCACGTGGATTATAATCAGTAGGGATAAGATCTATTACCCTTCTTTGTTCCGTTGTCCATTTCAATGCAACCATAGCTGTTATATTTAGATATACAAAGCTATCTTGTTATGCAGATGGGATAAAGGACGTTTGAAATCGGATATGTTTTGAAAAAAATCCGTGCATTTTTCGACGGACGGAAGAAAGGAAATTGTAGACTATCGAAACCCGCATGAATGAAAGAGTTGAATCATATTTCCGGTTTTTCAAACTCTTTGTAATGCAAGGCACTTACCTAGCGGCACGGGTTTAACTCACACACAAGCAAAAATCAAATATCATTTTCAAAAAAGTTTTATTGATTTTCAGCCAGTTAGATGTTTTTCAAATATCAAAAGGGCTTAATCCGTGCATATTTTTCAATAAACGGTTGTTTTTCGGTCAATTTTGGAAGAGTTTTAAAATAAAAAAGCCCTCAAAAACAGAGGGCAAAAAATTATTTACTGATTACTTCTTCCAAAACTTTTTTTCTTATTTCAGCACTGGAAAGATTTTCTTCCCATTTTTCCTTTTCTTCATCAGTCTTATATTTTTTCCGTTTGATATTACTTTGAATTCGTCTGATGTTTTGAATTACATTCGCTATTTCATTAATTAATTTTCTCGGATCCGTTCGTTTTAATTCGTATAATTCAGAAAGAAGATCATCATATTTTTTCCTACGGACAACCAATGGATGTTTGTATGCAAAAACCTTATGTTTACTGAATGCTTGCAGTTCTGCGTTTGCCTGCCGATTCCGGTTATCAAGTTCGATCATTTCAAGAGATAGCTCCGGTTTATCATCGAGTATAAAATGAATCTCCTGCATGCGATGATAAGTTTTTACACGTTCGTCATACAGGAGAATGCAAAGTTGTACGTCCGGATTTTTGTTATCCAACCAATTTATTTCCGGGAACTCTTCTTGTTTGTTTCTTTTTTTTAGTAGAAGTTTTTTCAAGTTCAGACTCTTTTTCAGACAGTTCCTTTTCTTTGTTTTCTAATTCCTGGGCTTTTTCCTCAAGATATTTTTCTTTTTCTTCGAGTGCCAATTCTTTATCTGTCAACTCTTCCTCTTTCTCGTCAAGCTCTTTTGCCTTTTCTTCGAGTTCTTGATTCAAAGGTGATTCATCAGAAGCGTTGTTGTCAGCGGATCTTTCTGAAGTTTTTCCGTTTTCAGATATTCCAGATAGGTCTTTTCCAGTTTCAGCCGCACTTC
>JAIRRK010000135.1 GCA_031256015.1 Dysgonamonadaceae bacterium | reverse complement strand
CAATCAATACTCCACTTTAAATTGTTAAATCTATCCTTTTGTTTATCAATTATTTGATGTATTGAAAACTTGTTTATAAATTTGTGAAAACTTTTTTGTGAGAGAAAGTGGAGGATTGTGGGGAATTATGTACTTTTACGCTATAAAAGAATATTTTAACAAAAATGACGGGTAGATTTACGGGAAGTATAGATGCAAAAATGGATGTGAAAGGGCGAGTCTTTGTGCCTGCCGCATTTCGCAAAATCCTTCAAAAAGGAGAAGGAGAGCATCTTATGATGCGTAAAGATATTTATCAGGAATGTTTGGTTTTGTATCCGAAGCAAAGCTGGGAAGCAGAATTGAATCGCTTGCGTGAAAAGCTGAATCGCTATAACGAGGAACATCAGCAATTTTACCGACAGTTTGTGATGGATAGCGAGGTTTTGGAAATGGACTCGAACGGACGTATTTTAATTCCCAAACGGTATTTGCAGAAAATCAATCTCTCCAAAGAAGTTCGTTTCCTTGGAATGGACGATGTTTTTGAAATTTGGGATCGCAATAAATTGGAGAAACCGCTGCTGGACTCCGAAACATTCAAAGAAAGTGCAGCGCGCTTATTAAGCCGATGAAAGAAGATTTTACATATCATATTCCGGTGCTTTTGGAAGAAAGTGTTAATGGACTAAATATCTCTCCCGACGGGATATACGTCGATGTTACTTTTGGAGGCGGCGGACATTCGAGAAAAATATTGAGTCTCTTGGGAGAGAAAGGACGATTATACGTTTTCGATCAAGACGAGGATACGGAAAAAAATATCGTGCCGGATGCCAGACTCACTTTTATTCGTGGCAATTTTCGATATTTGTCAAATTTTATGGATTGGCACGGCGTCGAAAAAATGGATGGATTATTAGCGGATTTAGGAGTTTCTTCCCATCATTTCGATGATCAAGAGCGGGGATTTTCTTTCCGGTTCGAAAGTAAATTGGATATGCGGATGAATAAAAAAGCAGAGAAAACAGCAGCCGATGTTTTGAATACTTATTCGAAAGAAGCATTATCCGATGTGTTTTATTTTTTTGGTGAATTACGGAATGCACGCGCAATTGCACAAGCCGTAGTAAATCAAAGAGAAGAAAATCAAATCAAGACGACTTCCGATTTTTTGGAGATATTAAATCCGTTCTTCGGAAAAGAAAAAAAATGCTTGGCTCAGGCATTTCAAGCATTGCGAATTGAAGTGAATGAAGAAATGGAGGCTTTGAAAGAAATGCTTCGACAAGCAGAACAACTGTTAAATCCGGAAGGGCGATTAGTCGTTATAACGTATCATTCATTGGAAGACAGATTGGTGAAAAATTTTCTTAAATCAGGCAATTTCGAAGGAAAAATAGAAAAAGATTTTTTCGGAAATGTTCAATCGCCTTTTCAATTGATTAATAACAAAGTAATCGTTCCGAGTCAAGAAGAAATAGAAAATAATCCGCGATCAAGAAGTGCAAAATTGAGAATAGCTAAGAAAAAATAGAAGATGGAAAAAGAGTCGAACAGAAAGAAAAATTTTTGGCAGTATTTCTTCGGCGGGGAAATACTCAAAGAAGATTTTGTTATTAAACAATCGAAACTGCTTATTCTTGTTGTTATTTTGTTTATTATTTTTATCAGTAACGGTTATTCTTGTCAGAAAAAGTTGACTCAAATTGAAGACTTAAAGGCAGAATTACGTGATGTCAAATACGAGAATCTGGTTATTTCAACCCGATTAACATCAAGTAGTCGTCAATCTCAGATTGAAGTTCTACTGGGGAAAAAAGGAATAGATTTAGCTAGTCCTACAACTCCGGCTTTTATCATAGAGGACTAAAAATTTAATTATATGTTGTGAATTATGTCTTCCGAATTATCTCTAAATAAAAAAATAATATCTTGTTACTTCATTATTGCCGCCCTGGTGATAATTGTAGCGGTACTTATTTTCGGGAAAGCCTGCACTGTCTCGTTCGTGGATGGTAATGCTTGGAGAAAATTGGGAGAAAAACAAGTTAAACCGAATATAAAAGTCCCGGCAACACGAGGAAATATTTATTCCGATAACTACGAGTTAATGGCAACTACAGAATCACGTTACCGACTGTATCTTGATTTTTGGGCAGAAGGAATCAGTCCCGATACCTTGAAAAAATACGTGAAACCGCTTTCAATTGAATTAAATAAGATGTTTCCGCAAAAATCGGCCTCTTATTACGAAAATCACATTATGAGAGGTTGGAATATGCGGGAACAAACAGCCAATCAAATTAAAAGAGGAAATAAAAATGCCAAGAAAAACAGAGAATATCGGTTATTGACTCATGATGTAAACTATATTCAATGGAAAACAATCAGGGAAATGCCTTATTTTGAAAAAGGAATCTATAAATCCGGCTTATACAAAAAAGAATTTGTTACTCGCACAAAACCTTATGGAACTTTGGCCTCTCGGACAATCGGAGATATTTATGGAGAATTCGACAAAGGTGGAAAAAACGGATTGGAATGTCATTACGATTCGTTGTTAAGAGGAGAAGAAGGTACCAGTACACGTCGAAAAGTGAATGGCCGATTTATTGATGTAATTGACATGAGACCGATAAACGGAAAAGATATAATCTCTACAATTAATATTGATATTCAGGATATTACCGAAAAAGCATTACTTAGTAAACTTAAAGAAATAGATGCCGAATCGGGCACTGCTGTTGTTATGGAAACAGCAACCGGAGAAATCAAGGCGATTACCAATATGGGCCGAATACGAGAAGGCGTTTGGGGCGAAACAAAAAATTATGCCGTTTCCGACCTGAGTGAACCCGGATCTACGTTCAAAGTTGTTTCAATGATGGTGGCTTTGGAAGATGAAGCCATTCATCCTGAAGATTCGGTAGATACGGAAAATGGCGTTGTTCAAATAGCCGGACAAACCTTGAAAGACCACAATGCTAATCGAGGAGGATACGGAATGATAACGGCCGCAAAAAGTATTCGTTATTCCTCTAATATCGGAGTTGCCCGATTGATAATGAGAGCTTATGGCGATAATCCGGGACGATTCGTGGACGGAATCAGGAAAATAGGATTTCAAAAAGATATGAATTTGGAAATCCCCGGATATGGTGTTCCTCGTATTCGTCACCCGAAAGATACGAATGTTCAATATTGGTCAAAATCCACTCTCCCTTGGATGTCATTCGGATATGAAACACAAATACCTCCTATTTATACTTTGACATTCTTCAATGCCATTGCAAATAACGGAAAATTAATAAAACCGATATTCGTGAAGGAGATTCAAGAAAACGGGAAAGTCATTGAAAGGAAAAAAGCACCGATAGTAAACGAGAAAATCTGCTCTTCGAAAACATTATCCGCGATTCGTCAAATGTTAGACGACGTGGTGAATACAAAGGACGGAACGGGAAAACCGGCTTATTCGGATAAAGTGCGTATTGCCGGAAAAACCGGAACCGCTCAACTTTCTCAAGGCTCTTCCGGTTACCGGGCCGAAGGTTTATCTCACCAAGTTTCTTTCTGTGGATATTTCCCGTCCGACAATCCGAAATATTCGATGATAGTTGTTATTCGTAAACCGCGGAACGGACCTCCTTCCGGCGGATGGATGTGTGGCTCGGTATTCAAAAGCATCGCAGAAGAAGTGTATGCGAAAAACATGATATATACCGAAAAAACATTTCCTGTAGATACGATTCATCCTGTACTTCCCGCTGTGAAAAATGGATTGAAAGAGAGTTCTTTATTAGCGTTGAGGAATTTGGATATTGAATATAATGAAGAACAATCAGGAGCAAAATGGATCACCTCCAATTCGGAAGAAGACAGACTCTTACTGAAAGGCCGTGACTTTTCTGACAAAACAATTCCGGATGTAAAAGGAATGGGCGCGAAGGATGCAATTTATGTTTTGGAGAATTTAGGACTTAAAGTACATATATCCGGTAAAGGAAGTGTAAATTCTCAGTCAATCAGTCCGGGAAATAAAGTCAATAAAGGACAAACGATAACGTTATTATTAAAATAGTTTATCTTATGAAAACAACCGATTTCATCAATTTTTTATCTCCTGTGAAAGTGACAGGAAAGCAGGATGGTGATATAAAAGGAATCCATTCCGACTCCCGCAAAATAGAAAAAGATTTCTTATTTGTTGCGGTAAAAGGACTGCAATCGGATGGACACTCTTTTATTGAAAAAGCGATTCAGAATGGAGCTTCTGTTGTTGTTTGTGAATCTATTCCCGAAAAAACAGATGAAAACGTCACCTATATTCAAGTTGCGGACAGCAGCGATGCTTTAGGAAAAATTGCTTCGTTTTGGAACGGAGAACCTTCAAAAAAGCTCCTTTTAATTGGAGTAACCGGAACAAACGGAAAAACAACCGTCGCAACTCTTTTGTGTACGATATTTAAAAAATCAGGATATAAAGTCGGACTACTTTCTACCGTAAACAATTTTATTGACGAAAAAATTATTCCCGCCACACATACTACTCCCGATGCTGTCGAATTGAATCGATTGTTAAAAGAAATGGTTGATGCCGGATGCGATTATGCATTTATGGAAGTCAGTTCTCATGCCATTGCACAAAAGCGGATAAGCGGTTTGCGTTTCAAAGGAGGAATATTCACCAACCTGACACGTGACCATTTGGATTTTCATCGTACTTTGGATGCATACCGAGATACAAAAAAAGAGTTTTTTGATTTGCTTCCGAGCGATGCTTTTGCCTTGATTAATAAAGACGATAAAAACGGAATGTTTATGCTTCAAAACACAAAAGCGGAAAAATATACCTATTCACTTTCGTCGTTGGCCGATTTTAAAGGGAAAATACTTGAATCGCATTTCGATGGAACATTAATGACGATTAATGGAATTGAAGTTTTGACACAATTTATAGGAAAATTTAATGCGTACAATCTTTTGGCTGTTTACGGTGCTTCCGTTCTACTGAAGCAAAATCAAGATGAAGTGATTGTTTTATTAAGCACTCTTCAATCTGTGTCCGGCCGTTTTGAAGCGATTCGCTCACCCGAAGGATATACTGCGATTGTTGATTATGCTCACACTCCGGATGCTTTAACCAATGTATTGAATGCAATAAACGAAGTATTGGGAGGAAACGGAAACATAATTACAGTTGTTGGTTGCGGAGGAAATCGAGATAAAGGAAAACGTCCTTTGATGGCGAAAGAATCGGTGCGATTAAGCAATAGAGTTATTTTAACTTCCGATAATCCTCGTTTTGAAGAACCGGATGATATAATTGATGATATGGTTGCCGGACTGGATTCGAATGAAATGAAAAAAGCAATTCGTATTACCGATCGGAAAGAAGCCATTCGAACAGCTTGTTTATTGGCTCAAACCGGCGATGTTATTCTGATTGCCGGGAAAGGGCACGAAGATTATCAAGAAGTGAAAGGGGTGAAAAATCACTTTGACGATAGAGAAATTGTAAGAACAATATTAAAAGAAAACTCATAAAAATACCGAAATGCTATACGACTTATTTGATTGTCTTAATAAATTGGATATTCCCGGAGCCGGAATGTTTCAATACATTTCGTTTCGTTCGTCAATGGCGGTGATTCTTTCATTAATTATTTCCACTTTCATCGGAGAAAGAATTATCAGATGGCTGCAGAAACAACAAATCGGAGAAACGGTGCGCGATCTTGAATTGGAAGGACAACTGCAAAAAAAAGGAACTCCTACTATGGGCGGAATAATAATCATTATTTCCATACTGATTCCGGTTTTACTGTTGGCCCGATTATCCAATATCTATATTATTTTGATGGTTATCACAATTCTTTGGTTAGGAACTCTCGGATTTATTGATGATTATATCAAAGTGATTAAAAAGGATAAGGACGGGTTATCCGGAAAAATAAAAATTGTTGCTCAAGTAGGTTTAGGCTTAATTGTCGGACTGACTCTTTATTTAAGTCCTGATGCAGTCATGCGCGAGAATGTCGAAATACTCAAGGAAGGAGATAAAACGGAAGTAATCCATTCTCAGGAAATTAAATCCACACAAACAACGATTCCGTTTGTAAAAAACAACAATTTGGATTATAGAAACTTGATGTCGTTTGTCCCGGTAAAATATCGTACGGCAGCCACTTGGGTCTTTTTTGTCATTGTAACTATTTTCATAGTCACGGCAGTATCGAATGGAGCCAATTTAACCGATGGATTGGATGGCTTGGCGGCGGGAACTTCCGCAATTATCGGAGTAGCCTTAGGAATATTAGCTTATGTGTCGTCGCATTTGGAATATGCAGCTTATCTGAACATCATGTACATTCCGGGAAGTGGAGAATTAGCGGTTTTTGCCGCCGCTTTTATCGGAGCTTGTATCGGTTTTTTGTGGTACAATGCCTTTCCCGCGCAAGTATTTATGGGAGATACCGGATCATTGACATTAGGAGGGATTATCGCTGTTTTTGCGGTTGTCATTCACAAAGAATTATTATTACCGATTCTTTGCGGAATTTTCCTTGTAGAAAGTCTTTCTGTAATGATTCAAGTATCGTATTTCAGTTATACCAAAAAGAAAACAGGAAGAGGGAAAAGAATATTTAAATGTACTCCTTTGCATCATCATTTTCAGAAACCGGGGAATGTCGATTCTAATGTATTGATTCAACATCCGATTGCGCCCGTTCCCGAATCAAAATTAGTTGTTCGCTTTTGGTTAATCGGAATTATTTTGGCTGTTGTTGCCCTCGCCACATTAAAAATGAGATAAATATGGAAAGAATAGTCATTTTAGGAGCAGGAGAAAGCGGAGCAGGAGCTGCCGTTTTAGCTAAAAAGCAAGGATTTGATGTCTTTGTTTCGGATTTATCTGAAATTAAGTCTGAATACAAAAATCTCCTAAATCGATATAACATTCCTTATGAAGAGAAAAATCATTCGGAAGAACTTATTTTAAATGCAAAAGAAGTGATTAAAAGTCCGGGAATTTCCGACAAAGCTCCTTTGATTCAAAAGATAAAAGAAAAAGCCATTCCGGTTATTTCCGAAATAGAATTTGCTTCTCGTTATACCCGCGCCAAACTGATTTGTATAACAGGAAGCAACGGAAAAACAACCACCACAATGCTCATTTATCATCTGCTGAAAAAAGCAGGTTTGAATGTCGGTTTGGCCGGAAATGTTGGAAATAGTTTTGCCTTTCAAGTAGCAGAAGAAAATTACGATTATTACGTAATCGAATTAAGTAGCTTTCAGTTAGATGGAATGTATCGTTTCAAGGCGAATATTGCTATCTTGCTGAATATAACTCCGGATCATTTGGATCGATACGATTACAAAATGCAAAATTACATTGATTCGAAATTACGAATACTACAAAATCAGACAGAAGAAGATGCTTTTATTTATTGGTTAGATGACCCGATGATATCAAAAGAAATAAAGAAAATTCAGCCGACGGTGAATCTATATCCTTTTTCAAAAGAAAAGAAAATAGATGCCAAAGCGTATACGGAAAATAATAAAATAATAATAAACACACCTAACGGAATATTTACAATGGAAGAAGAATTAGTGGCACTTACCGGAACTCACAATTTGTATAATTCTTTGGCGGCAGGAATCGCTGCTAAATTATTGGATATAAAAAATGAAACAATCAGAGAATCGCTAAGTGATTTTAAAGGAGTAGAGCATCGTTTAGAGAAAGTTGCTCGTGTGAAAGGAGTTGAATATATCAACGACTCCAAGGCAACGAATGTCAATTCTTGTTGGTACGCTCTTCAGAGTATGAAAAAGCAAACAGTTTTAATTATCGGAGGAACCGATAAAGGAAATGATTATTCTGAAATAGAATCTTTAATCAAAGAAAAATGCAGAGCATTAATCTTTTTAGGAAAAGACAACTCGAAACTTCATGCATTTTTCGATGGAAAAATAGACCTCATAGAGGAAGCCGAATCAATGCAAGAAGCCGTAACTAAAGCTTATCGAATTGCTCAAAAAGGAGATGTTGTTTTATTATCTCCTTGTTGTGCCAGTTTCGACTTATTCGAAAACTATGAAGATAGAGGAAGGCAATTCAAAGAAAATGTTTGTAAACTGTAATCAATAGAAGAAAACGAAGTATTATGGGAATCGATTTTATCAATAAAATATTCAGAGGCGATAGAGTAATCTGGATGATTTTTATGTTCCTTTGCCTGATATCTATCGTGGAAGTTTACAGTGCATCCAGCACATTAACTTTTCGTACCGATTATTGGCGTCCCATTCTTCGTCATACGATTTTTCTTTTAGCCGGTTTGGGCATTGTTGTTTTTGTTCATTCCATTAAGCCTAAATATTTTAAACTGTTAGGAATTATATTGCCATTTGCTTGCTTGTTGTTAGTGGCAACACGAATTTTCGGCTCTCCGATTAACGGCTCTTACCGATGGATCAGTATTGCGGGAATTACCTTTCAACCATCGGAAATTGCTAAAATCTGTTTGGTGGGATTCACGGCATTATTGTTAAGTAAAAGAACGGATGAGAATGACAACAAAATGTTTAAATGGCTCATTATAGCAACCGGAATAACGTGCGGAATAATTTTTATCGATAATGGTTCAACGGCAATTATGTTAGCCGGAATTATTTTCTTAATGATGTTTGTCGGACAAATTTCGTATAAAAATTTAGGAAAAATTCTTTTAGCCGGAGTTATATTGGCTACTCTTTTATTTGCCGTAATAAGTTTTGTCCCGACGGAAACAATGAATAAAATGCTTCCTCGTTCGGAGACTTGGATTGAACGTTTCAAAGATTTCGGTGGCGATGAAGACGTAAACAGAGGCGATTTTGTTATAAATGATGATAATTATCAGGTTTCTCACGCCAATATTGC
>JAIRRK010000018.1 GCA_031256015.1 Dysgonamonadaceae bacterium | reverse complement strand
ATGTGCAAAACGCCCGTAACGTTTGGCGGCGGAATGACGATAGTGTATGGTGTACGTTCATCCGGTTCGGAATGAAAAAATTTGTTGTCTAACCAATACTGATACCACTTCGACTCGATGTCGGACGGATTGTACTTACTTGCAAGTTTCATCGCTTAAATATTAAGTTTTACATATCTTAAATCAGGGCTACAAAAGTACAAAACAGTTTTGATTAATTCAATAACGAGAACAATAGCAGGTTCAAAATTCAGAGGTCATTTTTGTCTAAGTTAAAGCGAGTTCGAAGTAAGAAAACAAAGTCTGGCAGTGATGTTTTCTCTTATCGAATTTACATTCATTCAGTGTGTTGTTAAATAAATCTGTTCCGTTTTTATAAAAATATGTCTAAAAAAACAAATTTTGATGTTACATTTATGGAATTATTTCGTCATTAAGATATAAAAGATGAGAATAACGCAATTCAAAACGATTATAATTCCTCTCAAGCAGAAACTGTTAGCGTTCGCGCTTAAAATGATGGAGGATGATGCAGAAGCGGAGGATATTGTTCAGGAAGCTTTTCTGAAGCTTTGGCAGATGCATGATGAATTGGATAAATTGCAGAATCCGGAGGGATTTGCGATGCAAATGACGAAAAATATTTGTATTGATAGGATACGGACTCGGAAAATACAGGTAGCTGTCGACGATTTTCATTTGGGAGTTAATGCTCAAACGCCCGATTCGGTAGTTGAATTAAAGGACTCTGTTAATGTTGTAAGACAGATTATCCGGCAACTTCCTAAATTGCAAAAAATAATTATTCAAATGCGTGATGTGGAAGGATATGAATTAAGTGAAATCGCGGAAATTACAGGAACTCAGGTAGATGCAGTACGGACAAATCTATCGCGGGCCCGAAAAAAAGTGCGGGAAACATACATGAAAATAAACGGTTATCAAATGTAAATAAACAAAAACGGAAATGAATTTGAAAAATAAAGATATTCAACAATTAATCGAGAATTACTTTGAAGGAAAGACTTCTCTCCAAGAAGAGCAATTTCTTCGAAATTATTTTCGACAAGAATCAACCGATGTTGAATTTGAATCATACAGGCCTATTTTTCAATATTTTAACGAGGAAAGAACCCTTTGGAAGCATAAAGAACAATCTGATTCTTTCGTTCGAAAGAAATCCGACAAACGATTATGGTATATTTTCGCCTTGTCTGCAGCTGCATGTTTATTTTTCCTGTTTAACTTGAGCAATATAATGGAATCAAAAAAATCGCCGGAAACAACCATTGCTTACATTGATGGGGAAAAATATACAAATATCTTATTCATTCAGACTGAAATATTGTCTGTCTTAGACGATTTGGAAGAAAATAACGAACAGGTTTTCTCTTCTCAAATCGAATTATTAGATACGTTTTTTGAATAAAATAGATAAAATAGAATATAATGAAAACATATAAATATTATTTATTCATATTACCGTTTCTTTTCTTGAGTTTATCGGGATATTCCCGAAATGATTTGAAAATTAATCAAATTTTTGAGGATATAGGGAAGAAACAAGGTACTTATGTAAAACTCGGTCGGGATGTTCTAAGTCCGCATACGAATATTGTGCAATATCAAAGTTTACGTGTATGCGTGGACGCCGATTTATTGAAAATAATCGATCAGGCAGTAGAGGAAGATACCCGATTTGCCGAAGTTGTTTTCAGTTCTTCCCGGAAAGGAGAAGAGAGTCGTATCGTTCATTATGCCTTGACACATGATGAAGACGCTTTGTTGCAAGAGTATATCTTATTTAATTACAAAGACGGTTATGTTAATTTAGTCTATTTGAGAGGAAATTTTCCTTCTAAAGAATTAAAAAAAGAGTTGAAGAAATTAAGAAATTTATTTATTGATTTAAAATAATAGTAATATAAACCCTATAAAAAGTATAATGAAATGAAGAAAATAATCTTTTTGTCCTGTTTGATTGTTTTGTCGACAGTTTTTGTTTTAGCGCAAGAAAATGAAAAAAATTTCGGTTCCATTGTTTTCAGAGACGGTATAGCCTATGATATTGGCGTCACTTGGGGAAAATATTCGAAGAAGAAAGATAAAAAAAGATTGCATCCGCATTGGAGCGGGATGAGTTTTACTTTTTCTAATTTGGGAAATATAACCACTCCGGGATTGGATTTTACATCGTCTTACTCCATCAGTTGGAATGTCGCGAGTGCATCCGTCACAATTGATCGTCATTGGTTGATTGCAACCGGATTTGGAATCGATTGGAGTCGCTATCATTTTAAAGGGAATTACGGACTGCAAGAAGTGGATGGAGTGACCCGATTTGTTGAAGCAGAACCGGATGACTCTTATCGAGACAGTAAACTATTGACTTATTATTTTACCATTCCTCTTATGCTGGAGTATCAGTTGAATGGGTTTTACTTTCATGCGGGGCCGATGGTTTATATCAATTGTTATTCTAAATCGCAAATTGAATTGCGGCATGGACGAGGAAACGATGTCGATAAAATCCGCTTGGGAAAAGGCTTAAATATTCTGCCCGTCAATGTTCGCTTTATGGGAAGAGTAGGAATTGGAAACTTCGGATTGTTCGGTTATTATTCTCCGATTTCTTTATTCGGAGAAGGGAAAGGGCCGGAATTATATCCTTGGGGAGCCGGAGTTTGTTGGAACTTTTAATTAGTTTTACCCGGAAAAGTTTGCCTCTCTTTCATTCGTTTCTCGATTTTCGCTGCAAACTCGTTGTTTTTCAATCCCCAATCCGGAGCAATCAACAGTTCTTTTGGGGATTGAGAAACAAAGCGTTCGATAATAATTTCAGGATTCAGTCGTTCCATAAAATCAATACACAGTTCGATATATTCGTCCACGGTATACAGATGAAATAATTCCGGCGTTTCCTCAAATTGTTTCGCCATTTTAGTATGACGAATCAGTTGTAATTGGTGCAGTTTTAATGTTTTTAAGGGTAATTCGGAAACGCGGTCTGCGTGCGATAAAATCATTTCACGAGATTCTCCCGGTAAACCGAGAATCAGATGCACTCCGCAAAGGATGTCTTTTTCATGCGTTCGGGAAATCGCATCCACCGCTTCCTGATACGTATGTTGGCGATTAATGAGTTTCAACGTTTCATCATGAGTCGATTCGACTCCGTATTCAATCAATAAAAAATACTTTTGAGCCATTTTTTTCAATTCGTTCAGCAAATCTTCCGGCATGCAATCGGGGCGTGTTCCGATAATCAATCCGACAACATCGGGATAATTCAACGCTTCGTTGTATTTCTCAAGTAATTTTTCCGTTTCGTCGTAGGTATTCGTATAAGCCTGAAAATAGGCAATGTATTTCATTTTCGGATATTTATGCGAAAAGAAACGGATTCCTTCTTCCAGTTGTCGACTGACCGTCTTTTCGTTCGCAGCATATTGCGGACTGAAAGTCTGATTATTGCAATAGGTGCATCCTCCGAATCCCTTGGTGCCATCACGATTCGGACAGGTAAATCCGGCGTTGATTGAAATTTTCTGCACCTTGAAAGGAAAATGAGTGGCGAGGAAGTCACGAATGGAACGCGGACGATGCGGACCCGATGAAATTCCATGTATATGATTCATTCGAAATTCCTTTATTCGGTCAGTATGTAAATTGTCCGTATTCGCTTTCGATGATCAGCTCTTTCTTGTCGGACGCTTCCACAAAGCCGACTATTTGAGCATCAATATCAAAGGATTTAGAAATGGAAATAATCTCGGCCGCATATTTTTCCGGAAGGTAGATTTCCATTCGGTGTCCCATATTGAAAACTTTATACATTTCTTTCCAATCGGTTCCGGACTGTTCCTGTATTAACCGGAATAACGGAGGTATCGGGAATAAATTATTCTTTGTGATTTTCAGATTATCCACAAAGTGAAGAATTTTTGTCTGCGCACCGCCTGAAACATGCACCATTCCGTGAATTTCCTTTCGCCATTTGTCCAAGATACATTTGATAACGGGAGCATACGTCCGTGTCGGCGAAAGCACTAATTTTCCCGCATCAATTCCTGATTTTTCAATCGGGTCAGTCAGCTTTTTTGTTCCTGAATAAATCAACTCTTCCGGCACATTCGAATCGTAGCTTTCCGGATATTTTTCGGCCAGATATTTTGCGAAAACATCGTGGCGAGCGGAAGTCAATCCGTTGCTTCCCATTCCGCCGTTGTATTCTTTTTCATACGTTGCTTTTCCCGAAGAAGACAATCCTACGATTACATCTCCCGATTGAATATGGGCATTATCGATTACATCCACACGTTTCATTCGGCAAGTAACCGTTGAATCAACAATAATAGTCCGTACCAAATCTCCGACATCCGCCGTTTCGCCTCCTGTCGGATAAATCCGAACATTCAGTTTGCTTAATTCTTCACACAATTCATTTGTTCCTTGAATAATGGCAGAAATTACTTCTCCCGGAATCAAATGCTTGTTTCGTCCGATAGTGGAAGAAAGCAAAATATTGTCTGTTGCTCCCACACAAAGTAAGTCATCAACATTCATTATCAATGCATCCTGTGCGATTCCTTTCCAGACAGAAATGTCTCCCGTTTCTTTCCAATACATATAAGCCAAAGACGATTTCGTGCCGGCTCCGTCAGCATGCATAATATTGCAATAAGTCGGGTCTCCTCCCAAAACATCGGGAATAATTTTGCAGAAAGCTTTCGGGAAAATGCCTTTATCGATGTTTTTGATGGCATTGTGAACATCTTCTTTCGATGCGGAAACGCCTCGTTGCATATAACGTTGATTGTTCATACAAGTATGATATTAATTTTCCGACAAAAGTAATAAAAACCTTGTTAAATGTTCAATTGAATAGTAAACTCTTTGTGATTTATTATGCAGGGTGTTTGACCGTTTCATCCCGAGTTGCGCGTAGCGTTTTAACCCCGCACTCTAACCCCGAGCTGCGCTCCGCTACGCAGAAATCCGTAAGCTCCTTAAAGAGCGACTCTTTAAGGAGCATAAGAGATAACCTTGTTTAAATGCAGTTTTCTGCGCGTAGCGCAGGAGCGGCCCGACATGCCTTTGTGCCCCCCGAGCCGGGCTATGTTTGCCTTCTTCTTCTTTGCCTTGATGCAAAGAAGAAGCAAACCACTCTCCTCGCAGGGTGACTACCACTCTCCTCGCAGGGTGACTACCACTCTCCTCGCATGATGGCTGCGACTCTCCTCGCATGATGGCTGCAAGGAGAGTTGCAGCCACCCTGCAAGGGGAATCAAGGGAAAACCCGTTCGGCCTTCAACTTTTTTCTTCTTTTTTTAGTAAAATATCAAAAAAAGTGATTAGCTTTGCAGATAAATACAAAAGACGTTTGAAACTATTGATAAGTGAACTATGAATACTTCGAATAATATAACAGGAAAAAAAGCAGGCTTTTTTTTCATTTTTCTTGAGAAAAGTTTGAAAGTTAAGTATATTTTGTTAGAATCATAATGAATAATATCAATGCATAAAATGAATTTGAAAATGAGGAAACGAACAAAGATTGGAATGGTGCTTTTGACAGCTCTGTTCATCAGTGCACCGCAGGTGCGCGCCCAAGTGACAATAGGTGCGAGCATAGACCCGAATGAGGGGGCTTTTCTCGACCTGAAAACAAGTAACGACAAGGTTAATGCCACACGAGGCTTCGGATTGCCGCGTGTGCAACTGACGGAACCGGATAAACTTTATCCGATGTTGGAAGACCCGAATACTCCCGGTGTCCCTATCGCCGGTTATGAAACACCCGAGGAAATAACGGCGATGCACGAAAAGCACATCGGACTGACAGTCTTCAACGTTGCGTTGTCGGGAGAAATGCCGGCCGGAGTTTATATCTGGAACGGTTCGATGTGGAGTATGCTTGCGTTTGTGCAGAGCGAAAGCGAGTCGGAAGCCGTTTCCGTTACTTTCTCGAACGGCAAAGATACGCCGGGTAGCGTTATGGACCTGATATCCGCGGCGAAGGGCGCAGGCCTCTCCTTTATCGACGTGGAGTTGCCGCCATTGGAAGGGGAGAACATAGAACGGGTTTCGTTCAGTGACAAAAGCAAAGATTTCGGTGACAAGGGAGGACTGGTACTTGACAAAGATAAAACGCCCTCTTTCGTGACACTTAACGGTCACGGCCGGGTGATTGACCTCGCCGGCGAGGCCGACAGTAAGCCGCTCATCACCGTAGGAGCCGGCATGACATTGGTGCTGAAGAACATCACCTTTAAAGGGCTGACGGACGGCGATACCGCCGGCGAACAAGATAACAACGCACCCGTGATTAAAGTGGAATACGGCGGAACCCTTGTCATGGAATCCAACTCAAAGGTAATCGGAAATACCGCCAAAAGCAACAACGGTGGCGGCGTCTATCTGAACGGAGGCAAATTGGTAATGAACTTCGGCAGTTCCATCTCCGGCAATACCGCCGAACAAGGCGGAGGTGTGTATTTAGAAGGAAATGCTATCCTCGACATGGAAGGCGGTGCTATCTCCGACAATGCCGCCACCGTACGGGGTGGCGGCGTGTATGCGTATAACGGTGCCAATGTCACCTTCTCCTCGAGGGGCGGTGCCATCAATAACAATACTTCCGGTATGGAGGGTGGCGGCATCTATCTCCAGAGCGGACTCTTGACCATTACGGGCAGCTCTACCATCACCGGCAATACTGCCAATCAGAAGGGTGGCGGCATGCTGGCAGATCAGGGATGCATCATTATCATGGAAGGCGGTGCCATCAATAACAATACTGCCGGTGAGGGTGGCGGCGGCCTCTATCTCAAGGATTCTCAGTTCGACATGCGACGCGGCAGCATCTCCGGCAATATGGCCCAAAACAAAGGCGGAGGAATATGTATGGACGAGGGCTCCGGCCGCTTCGTCCTGAACGACGGAAGTATCTCAGGGAATAAGGTGACGGATCCGAACGGCTTCGGTGGTGGTGTGTATATAAACCACCACGAACAAGGCAACCGCGGCAGCTTCACCATGATCGGCGGAAATATATCGGGAAATTCCATCGCTCCCGACTCACAAACCCTCGGAACAGGCAAGGGCATTGGCGTGTATGTGAATATGTTTGGCAGATTCACTAAACAAGGCGGTACAATTCACGGATTGGCGGAAGCCAACAACAACCAGTGGTTGTCCCGCGGAGATCAAAATTACTATGCATGGCAAATGGATACCGCACCGGGGGAAGCACATTTTGTGAATTGCGATAACAACTGCAACTTCTGTAACGACGGAGTCCCCGGCAGCGGCAGAGGCTACGCGGTCTATTGGAAGGTGGAACAACGCGGTGACATTGCAGGATTATGGCTCAACAAAACGGTGGACGCGGCGACGACATTTGACACACGCATTCGTAGGGACGATGATGATGATGAAGAAGGTGTCAGTCGCCTGGTAGAATTCGTCAAAGACGACAACCGCCTCTGGACTTGGGCAGCGACATGCGGTGGGGTGATATTCGACGAGAGAGATTTCAACGTTTACAGTACAGGTTATTTTTATGTAGACATTGATGACGACAACAGAGAAGGTGGTGAGTGGATGACCGAGAACCTGCGTTATACGAACGAGATCGATCATGATCCGGAGGGCAACGCCGATGAACGCCGTTATGTGTATCCGGGCCCTGACGGATTGTACGACGAAAATAATAAGAGAGAGGACCTGGGCGTATTGTATAATTGGCAGGCGGCTGTGGATGACGTCTGCCCGGAGGGCTGGCGCCTTCCCTATCCGGATGAGTGGGATGCCTTGGTAAGCTGGATTTCCGATGATAAGGACGGCAAATATTCAACTACTACGGCGACAGGCTCTCCCGGGACGAAGATGAAAAGCACGACGGAGGTAAACGGGACTACCAATGGCACAAGCAAGCCTGCCGACAAAGGCGGATTCGACGCCTTGCTTGCGGGCTACGTGGATGATGGAACCCGCAAAGCTTTCGGTAGCGAAACGTACTTTTGGATGAGCGAAGGAAACGGCGACGACGCAGATAGGCTGAAGTTGAAAGGAAATGACGCCGGTGTCGACATCTCCACCGACCATAAGGCACGTTTCTATAGCGTGCGATGCAGGCAGGATTAAAAAGTAAATTAGGAATCATTAAGGGATGCAGGCAACTGCATCCCTTTTATTTTAGTCAGGCCAATCCCTCAACCCTAGTTGAGAATGTCTCTCAACCTTAGTTGAGAATGTCTCTCAACCTTAGTTGAGAATGTTATCTTACTACGATTTTTCCTGCCCGATACGAATCGTTGCTTTGAAACCGGATGAAGTAAATTCCCCGATTAAGCTCGTGATAGGATATTTCGTTTTCTGAATGTACCGAGCGAAATGTTTTTATTAACTGTCCGTTTGCATTATAAATGCGAACATCGCAGGGATATTGCATTTTTTGAATACACGTTTTCGGAACGATTGCCCTGTAATCATTGAACTCGTTATCCAAAAAAAGCAATCGCTCCGTAATCCAGTCCTGCATATATTCCGCGTATTGAGAGTCGAAACGATAACCGTCTTTTGTTTTCCAAACCGATTCTTCCCTTTCATAAACGCCATTCTCTTTCAAATAATGATAATTTTCCCGGAACATATCGGTCAGGTTAGATGCTGTCAAACAATCCTTGCGCAACAGTTCCCACTTGGTTTGCAGTCTTTGTATAAAACCGTTTTCCGAATAATCTTTCAACAGGCGGGCATAAAATCCGTTGGTTAAAATATCGGTAGTACCGGCATTTTTACTTCCGTCCCATTCATTTCCGAACGAGCCGTCAAAATCCCAAGGGACATAAAAGTAAGGTTCGCCGGCATTGTATCGGGCAACGAACAAATTGTTTCCGGTATTGTCTCTGGCTCTCGCCACATTCAGAAGGATGAAATAATCCGTTACATTCTCTATATTGAAATAAGATTGATATTGAGCATAAAATCGGCTGTCGGAACCGTCCAGCACTAAATAAACAAAATCATATAAATCTTCCCAGTCGGGAGGGACTTCTTTGGGATATTTATTTTCGTAACCGTAGCCGTCTAGGTTTATCCATAAAAAGCTGTTGTTATCGTAAGGAGGACAACTCGAGAAAACGGTGGCTCCCCAACCTTGACTCTTATACAATTCGCCCTTTATACCCTTTTGTTCATCATACTTTCCGAGTTGGAGTTGTTTTCTGTCAATCGGTTCGGAAACACAGTAGATGCCTTTGTATTCCTCATTCAGAAACAGTTCGGCATATTCCATTCTGCAACCGTTCACCGCCTCCGCTTCGGAAGATTGATAATGCAGTGTATTTATCTTCCGCCAAAGCTCAAAAGAAGTCTTTTCGTTGATTCTCAACGGTTCATTGGGCATAGCCTGCAAATCCCAGTCGTCGTCGGAACGCAAACCCAGTAACGAGACATCCTTATTGTTTTTGCCCGAATCATCCTCCCGGAACGTGATTTTGTACGACTTTTTGGCATAGAAACCTTGAGTCCAACCGCCTCTGGTTTCTATCCCTATATCGGAAGTCATTTTACTTCCGTCACTCTCAACGATTGTGAACTTTGCGGGGATTTTCGGCTCATCGGGAATTTGTTTGGCCGAAGTAATAAATATCAAAGGCAATTGAGTGAAATAGAGCGTATATCTATCTCCTTGGTAATTGGTAACCGGATAAGCAACCCCTCTTTGAACATACTCGACCGGGCTTTCCATGAGATAAAGTTCATTCAGATAAATAGCCTCTTTTTTATCTGTCCACGCGGCATTAATGCTGTTAACGTCTTGGTTGACAACAATTATATTCAGATGAGCATCAATACCGAACATTTCGTTCCCGACTCCGATTATATCACCGGCAAACATACCGACACGTCCGAAGACAAGGATAACAAAAAATAAGTGTCTTTTCATTATTATATGATTTTTGATAACATAAACTGTTTCATTACGGATGAAACAGGCTGAACGCCGCGAAGATAAGAAATATTTAACAAACAGACATTTAATTGCGAGAGTATTTACGAATCAATCGAACTTTCCTTCTGATTGATTCGTATAATTTATTATCTTTGCCCTCTTGAATTTAAGATAATAAAGCAATATGATGGATATTCAGCAATTAGTACATAAGAGTCTGGAAGAACTTTACACGATGCCCGTACCGGAGAATTCGGTGCAATTGCAAAAGACGAAAAAAGAATTCAAAGGTCATTTGACGTTGGTTGTTTTCCCCCTGTTGAAGATTTCGAAGAAGAATCCGGAACAAACGGCAATCGAAATAGGAGAGTATTTATTGAAAAAACAATCGGTTATCACGGAATTTAATGTCATTAAAGGCTTCTTGAATTTAACCGTTGCATCATCCTATTGGATTGATATTTTGAATGAGATTAATCGAACGGAAAAATTCGGAACCGTCGAAGCCGCCGAAAATGCTCCTTTGGTAATGATTGAATATTCGTCTCCGAATACGAATAAACCGCTTCATTTGGGTCATATCCGGAATAACCTGCTTGGATTCAGCATATCGGAAATCCTGAAAGCCACCGGAAACAAAGTGGTTAAAACCAATATCGTTAACGACAGAGGAATTCATATCTGCAAATCGATGTTGGCATGGAAACGCATGGGAAACGGCGAAACGCCTCAATCTTCCGGGAAAAAAGGCGACCATCTGGTTGGAGATTACTATGTGAAATTCGACCGGGAATACAAAAAAGAATTAAAAGAACTTCAGGCAACAGGTTTATCGGAAAAGGAAGCGGAAGCCCAATCAACACTAATGGGCGAGGCTCGTGAAATGCTTCGCAAATGGGAAGCCGGAGATACCGAAACGGTTTCTTTATGGGAAAAAATGAACTCTTGGGTTTACGAAGGTTTTGATGAAACCTACAAAATGATGGGAGTCGATTTCGATAAAATCTATTACGAATCGCAAACTTATTTAGCCGGAAAAGAACAAGTTCTCAAAGGTCTGAAAAACGGAATTTTCCGTCAAAAAGAAGACGGTTCCGTTTGGGCGGATTTAACATCGGACGGATTAGACGAGAAATTGCTCCTCCGTGCCGACGGAACATCCGTTTACATGACTCAGGATATCGGAACGGCCGAACTTCGTTTCAATGATTATCCGATAAATAAAATGGTTTATGTGGTAGGAAACGAACAAAATTATCATTTTCAGGTGTTGGCTCTCTTGCTCGATAAATTGGGATTCGAATTCGGGAAAGGATTGGTGCATTTCTCTTACGGAATGGTTGAACTTCCTGAAGGAAAAATGAAATCGAGAGAAGGAACCGTCGTCGATGCCGACGATTTAATGGAAGAAATGATTCGCACGGCAAAAGAAACGTCGGAAGAATTGGGAAAATTAGAAGGCTATTCGCCTGAAGAAACCGGCGATATTATCAAAACAGTCGGATTGGGAGCTTTGAAGTATTTTATTCTGAAAGTCGACCCGAGGAAAAACATGGTTTTTAATCCGAAAGAATCGATTGATTTTAACGGAAATACCGGCCCATTCATTCAATACACGTACGCACGTATACAATCCGTTTTGCGAAAAGCCGGGGAGCAATCCGTTTTTTTGCCGGCTGCATTGGATACCGGAATCGCCATCAGTGAAAAAGTAGAAAGTCTGATTCAGATGATGTCTGAATTTCCGTCAATCGTACAAGAAGCGGCCGACAGTTTCAGTCCGGCTGTCATTGCGAATTACACCTACGATTTGGTAAAAGAATACAATCAATTTTATCACGATTTCTCCATTCTGAAAGAAGAAAATACCGCATTGAAGCAGTTTCGTTTACGATTATCCGAAAACATAGGAAAAATAATAGCCGTCGGCTTTTCGCTGCTCGGAATAAATGTCCCTGAAAGAATGTAGTTTTTTAGATCAATATGATGGAAGACAAAAGGTTTGATGGGAATTTAATACTGCTCAAATTCGATTTTTTTGTGCATTTTTTTGTCTAATCTTTTGTTTCCTTATGAAAATCGCTTATTTTTGTGCGACTAAATTTCTCTCAAAAACAGCTTTGGCTTTACGGAAGAAATAAAAATCATTATTACGGACGTAATTTGCAATCTCACAGTTGAATTCGAATCCGTTATTTAATAAGACAGAAAAAGGAAAAATAACAGTTGAAATATAAATTAATCCAATTAACAATGAGTCTAAAAATTATTGTATTAGCCAAACAAGTTCCTGACACTCGAAATGTAGGAAAAGATGCGATGAAAGCCGACGGAACAGTTAATCGAGCGGCATTACCGGCCATTTTCAATCCGGAAGACTTGAATGCCTTAGAACAAGCTCTTCGATTAAAAGACAGGTATCCCGGTTCTACCGTTGAATTATTAACGATGGGGCCGCCGCGTGCAGCGGAAATTATTCGCGAAGGATTATTCAGAGGAGCCGACGGCGGTTGTCTGATAACCGACCGAGCTTTTGCCGGAGCCGATACTTTGGCTACGGGCTATGCCTTACACATGGCCGTCAAAAAATTGGGAAAATACGATGTGATTATTTCCGGTCGTCAAGCTATTGATGGAGATACGGCTCAAGTGGGACCTCAAGTAGCGGAGAAATTAGGTATTCCTCAAATTACTTATGTTGAAGATATACAATCGATAAAAGACGGAAAAATTACCGCAAAACGCCGATTGGAAAAAGGAATTGAAATCGTGGAAGGAAAGTTGCCTTTGTTGGTAACAGTAAATGGTTCGGCTCCGGATTGCCGTCCTCGAAATGCAAGATTGGTTCAGAAATACAAATACGCCCGTACCGTTTCCGAAAAACAAACGGAAGATAATGACTACATCAATCTGTCCGATTCTCGTCCGTACCTGAATTTAACCGAATGGAACACGTCCGATGTAAATGCGGATGTTGCTCAATGCGGGCTTTCCGGTTCTCCTACTAAAGTGAAAAAGATTGAAAGCGTTGTTTTTCGGGCAAAAGAAAGTAAAACGCTGACCGATTCGGACGGGGAAATCGAAACATTAATGGTCGAACTAATTAATAATCATACTATAGGTTGATGTGCTAATTGCGCAAAGTGCCGGAAATGGATTTCCGGACGCATCAACAAATCAGTAAATCAATATTTTATGAATAATTTATTTGTATATCTCGAAATAGAAAACGGCAAAGTGGAAGATGTCAGTCTGGAACTTCTGACTAAGGGCCGTTCATTGGCTAACCGCTTAAATTGCAAATTAGAGGCTGTTGCCATAGGTCATCAATTGGATAAAATAGGCGAACAGGTTTTCCCTTACGGAACGGATGTTCTTCATCTGTTCGACGATAATCGTTTGTATCCGTACACATCTCTTCCCCATACGACCATTTTGGTGAAACTGTTTGAAGAAGAAAAACCTCAAATTGTTTTAATGGGAGCAACCGGTGTCGGTCGCGATTTAGGGCCGCGGGTTTCCTCCGCTCTTTTCAGCGGATTAACTGCCGATTGTACTTCTTTGGAAATTGGCGACCACGAAGAGAAAAAAGAAGGAAAAACCTACAAAAATCTTTTGTATCAGATACGTCCGGCTTTTGGAGGCAATATTGTTGCAACCATTATCAATCCGGATAATCGACCTCAAATGGCAACTGTTCGCGAAGGTGTAATGAAAAAAGAACTGTTGGATGCCG
>JAIRRK010000115.1 GCA_031256015.1 Dysgonamonadaceae bacterium | reverse complement strand
CGGATCTTGTACTACGACGAGCCGGGAGTGTTCCGTTACAACTACAACCGGTCGTACCTGTTTAGCGTCCGTTGCAAGAAAGACAACTAAGAACTAAGAGTTAAGAACTAAGAACTAAGAGATGCGGGAAACTGCATCTCTTTTTGTTTAACTCGAAACGGCTTCTCTTCCTGTTTTTAAAGCTTCTAAGTTTTTTTCTACAATTTCATCTCCTTTTCTTCCGAAGATATGTCGAATCCCATTTTCCAATCGGGAGAATTCGATATTCAAATAAGGCGAAGCCGCTCCGAGTAAAATAATATTGCTTGAACGTGATGTTCCTGATTCTTTTGCGATTTTATCCACATCGAGGATTATTTTATTCGGAAGCCTATGATAGGCTTCCATCATTTTGTCCGTTTCCGGATAATGGGGGATGTTTTTGAAAGGCTCGGAATTAGTCACCACCCAACCGTCTTTTTTCAGATAGTGAATATAACGTAAAGCCTCCATCGGTTCCAAAGAAATAATAATATCTGCATTTCCCAAAGGGATTAAATCGGACGAAACAGGTTTGTCGCTGATGCGAAGGTGAGATTGAACATCTCCTCCTCGTTGACTCATTCCGTGAACCTCCGCTTGTTTCATGAACAACCCGCCTTCTAAAGCCGCATCTCCGATTACTGCCGCTACGGATAAGATTCCTTGTCCGCCTACACCTGCTAAAATTATATCTGTTTTCATTTGATTATTTCTTTTTTCTTTTCAATGTTTGAATACATTCCCGGCAAGGAACGATAACCGAAACACCCCGGTATTCGATTTCTTCTTTTATTATTTGTTTCATTTCATCGAAGTTTTTCTTCAACGGAACGAAAGACCTTAAATGCTCGGGATGAACACCGATTCCCTTGCAAATAGCGTGAATTTTCCCGGTAGCTGCCGAATCCTGTCCGCCTGTCATTGCCGTTGTTTCGTTATCCGAGATGATAATCACGACATTCGAATCGGCGTTAACACAATCGAGTAACCCGGTCATTCCGGAGTGAGTAAAAGTCGAGTCTCCTATAACGGCCAAAGAAGGATACACACCGGCTTCGGAAGCTCCTTTAGCCATGGTGATAGATGCGCCCATGTCAATACACGATTCAATCGCACGGAAAGGAGGCAGCGCGCCCAAAGTATAACAACCGATATCGCTAAACACTTTGGCTGCGGGATATTCTTTGATTACTTCATTCAGAGCCTCATAAACATCACGGTGTCCGCATCCGGCACACAAAGCGGGAGGCCGATTTTCCACAATTGAAGGAACTTCGTAATAAGAAATCACTTCCCGTCCCAAAGCTTTCCGTACTTTATCCGGATTTAATTCGCCATCGCGATTCAAGGTTCCGTCTAAACGTCCCCGAACTTTTATACCGATACCTAAATATCCTTTTAATTGTTCTTCCACAAAAGGAAATCCGTCTTCTAAGACTAAAATCTCATCACATTCGTCCACTAATTTCGATAATTGTTTCTTGGGAAGAGGATATTGCCCGATTTTCAAAACCGGATTTTGAAATCCGTCGGGATAATTTTCCTGCAAATAGTTGAATGCGATTCCACAAGCAATAATTCCTAACTTTTTATCGGTTCCTTCAAAATAGCGATTGTACTTTGAATTCTCCGATTCTTCAAGAAAATCGGCCTGTTTCCGCAACAAATCTTTGTATCTTCTTCGCGCATTAACCGGCAAAAGGATGTATTTCAAATGGGCATTTTCTTCCAATTTAACAGGATTCTGCGCTTTCAATTCTTTCGTCACGACTCCCGCACGAGAATGAGCCATGCGAGTGGTGATGCGAAACAAAATCGGATAACCCAGTTTCTCGGAAAGGTCGTATCCGTCGTAAATCATATCATAAGCCTCCTGTTGATTCGCCGGTTCGAACATCGGAATCCCGGCAAAATTTCCGTAAAACCGATTGTCCTGTTCGTTCTGAGAAGAATGCATGGAAGGGTCGTCGGCAGAAACAATAATCATTCCTCCGTTGATTCCCGCCATGGCAATGTTCATAAAAGCATCGGCAGCCACATTTAATCCGACATGTTTCATGCAGGATAAGGTTCGTTTCCCTGCGTACGACATTCCCAGAGCTGTTTCCAAAGCGGTTTTTTCGTTACTGCACCACCGGGAAAAAATGTTTCTTTCTTTTGCAAGCGGAGAAGCCTGAATGTATTCGGTAATTTCGGTCGAAGGCGTTCCGGGATAAGAATATACTCCGGACAATCCGGCGTCGATAGCTGCTTGAGCTATGGCTTCATCTCCTAAAAATAATTGTTTCTTCATTATGTAAATTTAATTTATTCGGGTATTTTGTACGTCTTTCCGACGAGCGTGCAAAGATAATGAATTTTTTTTAAGTGTTTTGAGGCTTTTTTAGGAACATCGTCGGATAGAGGAATTTCTTTTGAAAGAACATTTATCCGATAAAGTTTTTAATTTGAACAAAACACCGATGATTTCTCCGCAATCGGCCGGATAGAAATTGTTAAAAGAGACAATATTTCGGATGCTTTTCTTACATAAATTTGTTTTTTAAGTGTCGAAAGTAAACTAAATTATGAAAAATAATAGAAATTTCTGTCGAAAACATTTGTTAGTTATTCATAAATATTATCTTTGTACACGAATTTAAAATTTTATAATCATGAAAAATTTAGTAGAAAGTTTAAATCAACAATTTGAAGAATTCAGAAAAGATGCTGTAGACCAATTAATAAAAGGTAACAAAGCAGCAGGAACACGTGCGAGAAAAACCTCTTTAGCAATTGAAAAAGCACTTAAAGAATTTCGCAAAAAGTCAATTGACGCATCTAAAAAATAAGATTGTGTTAAATTCAGAAAAAATGAGGGTGTCCCACAAGTTAGGCCACTCTTTTTTTTGTGCAATTTTTCCCCTTGCGCCAAGCACGACGCTCACGGTACGATGCCGGTTTGATTTTCATTCACTTTAATATCGTATCTTTGCAGACTCTTTAATTGATGATTATGTCGCAATCTCAACCCGAAGTTAAACTATTAACATCCGGACCGATTTTCAAGCAATTGATAACATTAACGATGCCCATCATGGCAACTAATTTTATCCAGATGGCTTATACCCTTACCGATATGGCTTGGGTGGGTCGTTTGGGCAGTGAAGAAGTGGCTGCGGTAGGAGCTATCGGTATTCTGTTGTGGTTGACAACTTCTTTTGCATTGCTGACTAAAATGGCAGCCGAAATCAGTATTGCCCAATCCGTCGGGGCCAAACGCTTGGATGATGCCCGGATTTATGCTTCTCATGCCGTAACAATCAGTTTCTTGTTGGGAATATTCATTACGGTTATTCTGAGGCCGTCTTCCGGAACGATTGTTTCTTTTTATCATTTGGAAACTCATATCGCCGGGATGGCGGAGCATTATCTGAATATCGTTTGTTTTTCTCTTCCCATGGTTTATTTGGCCAATACTTTTGCGGGAGTATATAATGGAATCGGCCGAACAACCATTCCTTTTTATATCATTGCTTCGGGATTGATTTTTAACATGATTCTCGATCCTTTGTTTATTTTCGGATTAGGAAATTGGGAAGGAATGGGAGTAACGGGAGCGGCAATTGCTACGGTTATCTCTCAAATATTAGTTGCCTTGTTGTTTGTATTGAAAATGAAACGGAAAAACGGCATTTTGAATCGTTTTCCTTTCTTTATCCGACTGAATAAAAAATATACGAAACGAATATTTCAGTTGGGAACTCCGATTGCTGCGA
>JAIRRK010000083.1 GCA_031256015.1 Dysgonamonadaceae bacterium | reverse complement strand
CCCTAATATATGGTTTCCTCTATTCGCTTGCGCGAATATCGTAAAGTGTTTAATATAAGCTCTCTCTCTCTCTCTCTCTCTCTCTCTCTCTCTCTCTCTCTCTCTCTCTCTCTCTCTCTCTCTCTAACAAAATATCGCTAACTTCCAACTTTTCAGCAAGAAAAATGAAAGAAAATGCAATCTTTTTTTTATTTATTTCGTATATGAGATTCATATTGTTTTATTATTTGTTTTATACGTTTTTTTATATCCGGTTGCAAAGCTAGTAACTTTTTCTTAATATTTTGCAAATTCAAGAGAAAAAAGTTTACTTTTTTTGTTTTTACTTCATGTTATGGAAAACATTTTGTACATCTTCGTCTTCTTCAAACTTTTCCAGTAACTTTTCGATTTGAGCTTTCTGTTCTTCCGTTACTTCTTTGTAATCGTTCGGGATGCGTTCAAATTCGGCACTGTGTATTTCGTATCCGTTTTCTTCCAGATACTTTTGAATGGCCGAATACGATTGAAATTCTCCATACAGGATGATTGCATTTTCTTCTTCATCCCATTCGATTTCATCCACTCCGAAATCGATTAATTCCAATTCGAGTTCTTCTATGTCCTGATTTTCTTTCGGGGTGATTTTGAAAACACATTTACGGTCGAAAAGGAACTGCAAACTTCCTGCCGTTCCCAACGAGCCTCCGTACTTATTGAAATAACTGCGAACGTTCGCTACCGTTCGGGTATTGTTGTCGGTAGCCGTTTCGATGAAAATGGCAATTCCGTAAGGGCCGTATCCTTCAAAGTTCACTTCTTTGTAGTCGGTATAATCCTTCGATGTTGCTTTTTTGATTGCTCTTTCCACGTTGTCCTTCGGCATGTTTTCTTTTTTTGCCTGTTGCATCAAAACACGCAAACGAGGATTTACATCCGGGTCGGGACCGCCATCTTTGGTTGCTATGGTTATTTGTTTTCCTAATTTGGTAAATACACGGGCCATATTGCCCCATCGTTTCATTTTCGTTGCTTTTCTGTATTCAAATGCTCTTCCCATGATTATATTTTTATTTTATCTTAATTTTGCTCCTGATTTTGTTTCCAGATTCTTCTGAATTTTACTCATGATAACATCGATTTGTTGTTCGTTCAGTGTTTTTTCTTCGTCGAGAAGCATAAAGCTGACCGCGTACGATTTCTTGCCTTCCGGTAAGTTTTTCCCTTCATAAACATCAAACAAACTAACTTCCTTCAAGAGTTTTTTATCGGTTTGAATGGCTGTTTTTTCTATTTCCGCAAACGAAACGTTTTTATCGACCAGTAATGCAAGGTCTCTTCTTACGAAGGGGAATTTGGATATATTGGAATATTTCACTTGTGCGTTTTTACTTTCCGTCATCAATTGTTTCCATTTTAATTCTCCGAAATAAACTGCCGACCGGATGTCGAATCTTTTAAGTATCGATTTTGCAACAACTCCGAAAACGCCTAATTGTTTTCCCGAAAACGTTTCAATGGACATGGCGGAAGAAAACACATCGTCGGAGAAAGGCTTCATAACCACTTTCTTTTGATTCAGCCCCAAACGAAGCAATATACTTTCAATATAAGCTTTCAGTTCATACACCGATGTTTGTTCCGTCGGACGAATCCAACTGTTTTCGACGGTGTTTCCCGTTAACCAAATTCCCAACTTAGCTTCTTCTTTGATTGCCGAAAGGGCATCGTCTCCCTTTTGTTTCTCCGGCCGGAAGAAGTATGTGTTCCCGTATTCATACAACTTGAGATTCGGATTTTTTCTGTTCACGTTGTATTGTATGGATTCCAAGCCGCCGAACAATAATGTCTGACGCATAACATCCAAATCGACACTTAACGGATTTTTCACTGCAACGCAGTTTTCTCTCGGAAAAGAAGACGTACATTCGTCGTAATAAGCTCCTGCCGTCAGCGAATTATTCATTATTTCATTCAGTCCGGCACCGGTAAGCTGTTCCGAAATTACGTTTTGCAATTTATAAGCATTATCGGTCGGAGTAGTATAAGAAAGTGTCGATTTCAGTTCGTCAACCATTTCAACCTGATTGTATCCGTATATTCTAAGAATGTCTTCGATAACATCTACATCCCGGGTAACATCCACGCGATAAGTCGGAATCGACAGGGACAGAGTATCTCCGTTTTTGGACAGGATTTCAATTTCCAAACTATTCAAGATGTTCGTAATTGTCTCTTCCGAAAGAACTTTTCCGATAAGATTACTCACTTTGGACAGGGATAATTGAACCTTCGGGTTTTCGATTTTCACCGGATAAATGTCTTGAATTTCTCCGGTTATACGTCCTCCGGCCAATTCCTTAATTAAAAGAGAGGCTCTTTTAAGAACGTACAAAGTATTATTCGGGTCGGCTCCTCGTTCAAAGCGGAAAGATGAATCCGTGTTTAATCCGTGTCGGCGAGCCGTTTTACGAATCCGGGTCGGATTAAAATAAGCCGATTCCAAGAACACATCGACAGTTGATTCGGTCACGCCGGATTTGATGCCGCCGAAAACACCTCCGATACACATTCCTTCTTCCGAATTACAAATCATCAGGTCTTTATCCGAAAGTTTCCGTTCCACTTCGTCCAGGGTAACGAAAGGAGTTCCGTCGGTAAGTGTTTTCACGAACACCTTTCCTCCTTTAATTTCTTTCATGTCGAAAGCATGAAGCGGTTGCCCGGTTTCGTGAAGAATGAAATTGGTTATATCCACAACATTGTTGATAGGACGAAGACCAATCGCACTCAGGCGATTTTTCAGCCAATCGGGACTCTCCTTGATTGTTACGCCTTTGATTGTTATGCCGGTATAACGAGGACAGGCTTCCGTGTTCTCGACTTCAATGGTTACGGCGGAAGAATTATCGTCGATACGAAAAGCATCGATAGAAGGTTTTATCAATGTGCAAGGCAAGTTGTTTTGTTTCAGGTAAGCGGCCAAATCTCTGGCTACACCGTAGTGAGAGGCTGCATCGATGCGGTTGGGAGTAATATCGACTTCAAGAACGTAATCCGATTCGACTTTATAATATTCCGACGCCGACATTCCGGTCTTCACATCATCGGGAAGCACAATAATTCCGTCGTGACTTGTTCCGATTCCGATTTCGTCTTCGGCACAAATCATTCCGTTGGATTCGATTCCTCTGATTTTCGTTTTTTTAATCGTAAACGAATCGTCGCCCGAGTAAAGAACCGTTCCTATGGTGGCAACAATCACTTTTTGTCCCGCAGCCACATTCGGAGCACCACAAACAATTTGTTGCGGTTCGCCGAAACCCGTGTCCACGGTCGTAACATGCAGATGATCGGAATCCGGATGATCTTCACAAGTCAAAACACGACCGATTACCAATCCTTTTAATCCTCCTTTTATTGTTTCCACTTCCTCGATTCCTCCTGTTTCCAGCCCAATAGAGGTTAATGCATCAGCCACTTGGGTGGGAGTCAGGTCGAAATGAATATACTCTTTCAGCCAATTGTACGAAATATTCATGAGTTATTTTTATTTCAGTTATGAAGCGCAAAAATAATAAAAAATGTATGATTAATCCCCAAAAGGCTCTTTGAATTTATGAAAAACGGTTCAAATACTTGCATCCAAAAATATTTCTACGTTATTTTGCAACCGAATCGGAAAACGAAGAAACGGCTACTCGGAAGTATGTAGCGGGATAAATTTTCATTCTCAAAAAGACAGTATCAACGTTATATTCTTTATTTATTTTGAAAAAAAGTATGATTCGCTGGGGAATTATCGGATGCGGTGATGTTTGCGAAATAAAAAGCGGCCCTGCATTTTACAAAAGTGAAAACTCTTCTTTGGTTGCGGTGATGCGAAGAAATCACGAAAAAGCAAGGGATTTTGCTTTGCGGCATCGCGTTCCCAAATATTATTCCGATGCGGACGAGTTAATCCGGGATTCGGATGTGGATATTGTTTACATCGCAACGCCTCCGGCTTATCATGCCGAGTTGGCAATCAAGGTTTTGAAAGCGGGAAAGCCTGTATATGTGGAAAAACCGATGGCTGTAAGTTTTCGAGAATGTTCGGATATGATTGATGCGGCAAAGAAATACAAACAAAAACTATTTGTGGCTTATTATCGGCGTTCTCTTCCCTATTTTTTGAAAGTAAAAGAACTATTGGACAAAAAAACCATAGGGAAAGTTCTCTATGTTAAAATGGAATTTTCCCGACCTCCTCTCCCATCCGATTTACACAAAGACAATCAAACTTGGCGATTGGATAAAAAGATTGCCGGAGGAGGTTATTTCTATGATATGGCTTCTCATACCATCGACATTCTTTTGTTTTTATTGGGAAAAATATCCAAAGTAAACGGATTAACAAGCAATGTCGGAGGATTCTATAAGATAGAAGACACGGTTAGTGCTTCTTTTTTGTTTCAATCGGGTGTTTTGGCTTCGGGAATTTGGGCGTATTCCTCTCCTGTTCAACAAGAAAAAGATGAAATAATCATTATCGGAGAAAAAGGAACGATTTCATTTTCAACGTTTTCACTCAACGACATTGAGTTGGAGATTGACGGAAAAGTAATTTCATACGCGTTCCCCAAACCGAAACACATTCAAATGAACATGATTCAGAATATTATCAACGAATTAAACGGCATCGGGAAATCGCCCTCAACAGGAGAAACTGCCTCCGAAACAAATCGAATCATGAATGAAATATTCAAAAACAAGTGATTTCCCCGAATTTTTAAGCCACTTAAAGAGGGTCTCTCAAGGAAGTATGAGGACATACCCCTTAACTCTTAACTCTTAACTCTTAACTCTTAGTTCTTAGTTCTTAGTTCTTAACTCACTCTGCTGCCACGCACCTAACACTCAGGCCGCTTGCACGGTTGTTGCGGGTGTTCGCGCTCACGCTGCTACTGGTGAAGGTCATGTAGTACGAGTAGGTACCACTCACTACACTACTCCAATAGTAGCCGTCGCTACCCGTATAGCGCACGCCACCGTCGTTGTAGTCCCGGATACCGCCGGCAGGCAAGAAAAGTAACGGCTCAGGAGCGTTATCGGCAAGCAAATTTGTTTTCCCGGTAGCAGTGCTCCAAACATCTGCAGCGTACAACGCATAACCGTTAGTCTTACCGCCACTCCAAACGGTCGAAGCCGTACCCTCGGAAACAGGTACCCACACGATACCCGAAGAACCTGATTTACCGGAGGCAGTCATCGAAGTGATCTTATCGTTCGAAGTATTGCCGGAATTACCGCCCTCGTTACCAAGCAATGCCCATTCATACTGAGTAGGTACGCGATAACCGGAAGGGCAGGGGTCGTAATCAGTATTCTTGACGGGAGGAACTACACTTCCATTGACTATTTCACCGTTACCACCGGGAGTAGCATCAATAGCCAATCCGTTGCCCCACAAATCAGAAGCAGATACGTGAGGATAAAGCCAATCGGAACTGTTACCGGACACGGCACTACCGCTGCCGTCCATAACAAACGCATGGTCATTCGCCGGGTTATAATCGGCAGAAGTGTAAGGCGTTTCAATGAAACTGCCGGAATGACCGGCCACGGCGCACCGCAGCGAATGTTCCGCATCCTTACGGCCCCACTGGTA
>JAIRRK010000062.1 GCA_031256015.1 Dysgonamonadaceae bacterium | reverse complement strand
GAATACGACGACGGGAACGGGCCTTTATATCTGGAACGGCGATAAATGGCTGCCGCTCATTAATCATGTAAATTATGTATACCTGCTGACCGACATCAGAGACGGAGAAACCTACTTTACAGGTAATTTCGGTACTGCAGGTATATGGATGCTTGAAAACTTGCGTTACGTACCGAAAGCGGCAGAGGGTTATGAACACAACGGGACGTCGGCTTCTACTGCTATTACGGATAAGTATTATGTGTATCCGGGAGTCAACATGAATCCATACGATGCAGGGGCAGCTGAAACCGGTTGGGATAAGTCGTGGGGCATATTGTATAACTGGGCGGGTGCGACGAACGGCAGGAGCCTCCCTTCAAACGACGAAGCCGACAAGGCCTACGACGGAACTTATACAAAGGTACAGGGCGTTTGCCCCGACGGATGGTATCTTCCGAGCGATATGGATTGGAGCGATTTGGAGGAGGTGATTGCTGCTGCTACGGCGGGTATTTATTCGACGGACGGAACAGTTTCTCTGCCGTCGGACTTCCGGACGTCAACCAGTTCTCGCAATGTTCCTCTCGGTAAGAAGATGAAAAGCACGAAGGACGTATACACAACCGACACTTATACCACCAACGGTTCAAGCAAGTCTGCTGCTACCGGCGGGTTTGACGCGTTGCTCGTGGGCAACGTGTTCGGTGGTGGTAGCCGCAACGACTTCGGGTTGAACACGCTCTTCTGGTCGAGTAGCTTCAACAGTGGCTTCAACGCGTGGCTTCGGTACTTGGGCTGCTCCTACGAGGGAGTGGACCGGGGAGTCAGCGACTGGTCGGCCCTGTTTAGCGTCCGTTGCAAGAAAGACTAAGCGGGTGAGTTAAGAACTAAGAGTTAAGGGATGCGGGTAACTGCATCTCTTTTTTGCTTTCTATTTAGTACTTCGCGTAATTCTTCATTTTCCCCGCAAACAAAGGAAAAGTCGATTGACTATTCATTCCGGAAAAGCAAAGTCAAGGTTTGCTTTGTTAAAAAACAGCAAAAAACGATATTGAATTCAAATATCTTTTATATTTGTGCAACCAAATAAAAATCATTAATAATGGGACATCACCAGTTGGATGAATTAGATGAAAAAATCCTGAAAATGATAATTAACGAGGCTCGAATTCCCTTTTTGGAAATTGCAAGAGTTTGTAATGTGTCAGGAGCCGCTATTCATCAGCGTATTCAAAAATTAACGAATCTCGGAATAATCAAAGGTTCTGAATTTATTGTCGACCACAATAAAGTAGGTTATGAAACATCGGCTTACATGGGATTGTTTTTGAAAGATCCCGAACAATTCAGCCATGTGGTGGAAGCTTTGAAAAAAATACCGGAAGTGGTTGAATGTCACTACATAACCGGACAATATGATTTGTTTATCAAACTTTTCGCAAAAAATAATCAACACCTTCTTCAAATTATTCACTCGAAATTGCAGCCTTTGGGTTTGGCTCGGACGGAAACACTCATCTCCTTTAAAGAGGCTTTTCGACGTCAAATTCCCATGGACTTCGAATTTAAAGAAGAATGACAGGAAAATAAGTTTGTATAAAATAAAAATGTTTTTTATCTTTGCACGCTGATTGCGGAAAACTCTTTCGTAATGACGGAAATAAGTAAAACAGGTAGAAATTAAAATAACATACAGCAATGTCGAAAATTTGTCAAATTACCGGAAAAAAAGCAATGGTGGGCAACAATGTTTCGCACTCGAATCGCAAAACAAAGAGAAAATTTGATGTCAACCTATTCACTAAAAAGTTCTATTGGGTAGAACAAGATTGTTGGGTCCGCTTGAATATTTCAGCTAACGGATTACGCACAATCAATAAATTAGGATTGGATGCAGCGATTAAAAAAGCTGCGGAAAAAGGTTATTTAAACGTATAAAAATTAGGAGACCTTAAAAAATGGCAAAGAAAGCAAAAGGAAACAGAGTTCAAGTTATATTGGAATGTACTGAACACAAAGAAAGTGGTATGCCGGGAACTTCTCGTTACATCACAACGAAGAACAGAAAAAATACAACAAGTAGGTTAGAATTGAAGAAATATAATCCTATCTTGAAAAAAATGACTTTACATAAAGAAATAAAATAAGATAAATCATGGCAAAGAAAACCGTTGCGGGATACCGCGAAAAATCGGAAGGACGTTCTTATTCCAAAGTAATTAAGATGGTAAAATCTACTAAAACAGGAGCTTATACTTTCAAAGAAGAAATGATTCCTAACGAAGCTGTAAAAGATTACTTTAAATAATGAAAGAAGGAACGAATGAAAAATAGAACATGAAATAAAAGTTTTATTTTTCGTTTTCGGTTCCGGTGTTATAAATTATAAAAGGGCTTCCTTGTGATGAGTGATTGCAAGGAAGTTTTTTTATGGATTATTTTTTATACCTTTGCATTCAGCCAATTAGTTTGGTTATCAAATATAAAACTTAATCGCTGATAATTCGTAATCAATAATTCTTAAAATACATGAGTGTATTCAGTTTTTTCTCAAAAGATAAAAAAGAAAATTTAGATAAAGGTTTATCGAAAACAAAAGAAAATGTTTTTGATAAAATAGCCCGCGCCGTTGCCGGAAAATCCAAAGTAGATGATGCTGTTTTAGATAACTTGGAAGAAGTTTTGGTGACTTCCGATGTCGGCGTGGAAACAACCCTCAAAGTAATTGAACGGATAGAAGAAAGAATTGCTCGTGATAAATATTTAGATACCAATGAATTGACAAATATCCTCAGAGAGGAGATTGCCTCCATGCTGCAAAATAATAATGTGGAGGAATTGGAAGATTTTGAAATCCCGGCAAATGTAACTAAACCTTATGTAATGATGGTCGTGGGAGTAAACGGAGTAGGTAAAACAACCACTATCGGGAAATTAGCCTATCATTTCAAAAAGAAAGGAAAAAAAGTTTACTTGGGAGCTGCCGATACTTTTCGAGCCGCAGCTGTTGAACAATTAGATATTTGGAGCGAAAGAGTAGGGGTTCCGATTGTAAAACAAAAGATGGGCTCGGACCCGGCATCCGTTGCCTACGATACACTTTCTTCGGCTGTTTCTCACGATGCTGATGTGGTGATTATCGATACGGCCGGACGACTTCATAATAAAGTTAATTTGATGAACGAATTAACGAAAATAAAAAATGTAATGAAAAAAATCGTACCTGATGCTCCGCATGAAGTGCTTCTGATATTGGATGGTTCAACCGGTCAAAACGCATACAATCAGGCGAAAGAATTTTCCAAAGCAACCGAAATAACCGCTTTGGCAATTACCAAATTAGACGGTACGGCGAAAGGAGGAGTTGTGATAGGGATTTCAGACCAATTACAAATACCGGTGAAATATATAGGAATTGGAGAAGGAATGGAAGATTTGCAAATTTTCAGAAAAAGAGAATTTGTTAATTCTTTATTTGGCAACGAATGAAAACGAATAAGGTAGATATCATAACTTTAGGTTGTTCAAAAAATTTAGTCGATTCCGAGTTTCTGATGCGACAATTTACCGCTAACGGTTATGCCGTGTCGCACGATTCGAAAGTTTCGGAAGGAAGTATTGTTGTTATAAATACCTGCGGATTCATAGGTGACGCTAAAGAGGAATCCGTTAATACGATTCTTCAATTCGGAGAAGCGCGAAAAGCCAATCGTATCTGCAAATTGTTCGTAATGGGATGCTTGTCGGAACGTTATTTGAAAGAACTGCAGGAACTGATTCCGGAAGTGGACAAATATTACGGAAAATTCAATTGGAAAGAATTAATTTCCGATTTGGGTAAATCGTATCATAATGAGCTTGCTAATGAAAGAGAGATTACAACCCCTTCTCATTTTTCCTATCTTAAAATAGCCGAAGGATGTAATCGCGCTTGTGCTTATTGTTCAATTCCGATGATCACGGGAACATATAAGTCCCGTCCGATTGAGGAAATTGAAGCAGAAGTGAAATTTTTGGTTGATAAAGGAGTGAAAGAATTTCAATTGGTCGCTCAGGATTTAACTTATTACGGAAAAGACATTTATAAAAAATACAATTTAGCGGAATTGGTTGAACGAATTTCCGAAATAAAAGGGGTTGAATGGATTCGTTTGCATTATGCTTATCCGACTCATTTTCCAATGGATTTATTGAAAGTGATGAGAGAAAAAACGAATGTTTGTAACTATCTGGATATAGCATTGCAACATAGCAGCAATGCCGTCTTGAAAAAGATGAGAAGGAACATCACCCGTGAAGAAACCATAGACTTGTTAAAAAAAATAAGAGAAGAAGTTCCGGGTATTTATCTTCGAACAACCATGATGGTCGGATTCTCGGACGAAACGGAAGAAGATTTTCAGGATTTGCTGGATTTTGTTAAGGAGATGCGTTTCGAGCGTTTGGGCGCATTTCCTTATTCGGAGGAAGAAGGTACTTATTCTGCGCTTCATTATCAAGATAATGTTTCGGATGAAATAAAACAGTTGCGGATGAATGAACTGATGACTGTTCAGGAAAAAATAGCTGATGAAGTAAATCAATCCCAAATAGGACGAACCCTCAAAGTGATTATCGATAGAGAAGAAGCCGGTTTTTATATTGGCCGTACGGAATACGATTCTCCGGAAGTTGATCCGGAAGTATTGATTGAAAAAAACGGAAAAATGCAAATTGGTCACTTTTATGATGTCGAAATAACCGGAAGCCAATCTTTTGATTTACTCGCAAAATGTATTCACTCTTAAACAAATTGATATAATGATGAATTCCTCAGAATTTGCAACCCGGTTATCCGGGAAATTAAAACTCCCCAAAACGGAAGTTTCAAAACGGATGAATGATGTCGCCGAAATTGTAAAGGCCGAATTATTGAAAGGAAATACAATTACATTGGGACATATTGGCTCGTTGGAAGTAAAAAAACGAAGTGAGCGTTTAAGCGTAAGTCCCGTTTCGGGAAAACGAATGTTAATCCCGCCGAAGTTAGTGATTAAGTTCAAAGTTTCGAGTTCATTGAAAGGAAAACTTAAAAAATAAAGCCATGAATGAAAAAGTGAGCCTGCATGATTTAATTTCTTTTCTGGCAGAGAAAGCCGGCATTTCTAAAAAAGAAGCGGAATTGTTTCTGAAAGAATATTTCGGTGCGATTTCGGATGAATTATTACAAGACGGATTCGTAAAAATAAAAGGTTTAGGAAGTTTTAAACTGACTCAGGTCGATGAAAGGGAAAGTATTGATGTGAATTTAGGAACTCGAGTGATTGTTCCTGCCCATGATAAAATAAATTATATTCCTGATGTTCAGCTTGCAAGAGAGGTTAATGAACCTTTTTCCATATTCGAACCTGTCGAGTTGGACGAGTCGATTTCCGAGGAAGAATCAGAGCTGACGACTGCAATGATACTTTCGACAGAAAACGATGATGATTTGGAAGATGATTCAGAGGATGCCGAAGAACCGGAAATGCTATCCGAACAAGAATTAACGGATACGCGGATTGAAGAGGAGGATGAACAAGAGGGTGAACAGGAAGAAAAAGGACCCTGCGAGAAAAAAAATAAAAAGATAATCGTAAAAGTAGTTTGGTTGATACTTTTCATTTTACTGTCCGGAGGAATTGTTTTTTACATTCAGAATGGAGAAAGATTTTGTAATAAATCGGT
>JAIRRK010000003.1 GCA_031256015.1 Dysgonamonadaceae bacterium | reverse complement strand
AGTGGTCCCACTTGGGCTTGAACCAAGGACTCCCTGATTATGAGTCAGGTGCTCTGACCAACTGAGCTATGGGACCTTGCTTTTACTATTGCCGAAAGCGATGCAAAGTTACAACTTTTACTGAAATATGCAAATATTATTTCGTAATTTCGCGGATAAATTAATCCGACTAAACAGTTTTCGAGAATATTCAACCCGGTTGCTGTATGGAATAATTTCTGCTGACTTTGGCTTCCGATTAAAATAACGTTTTATGAAAAACAATAAATTCTTTTTGTGTACTCTTTGGGGCTTTATTTTTACTTTATCGTCCTGTGTGAATCATACTCCTCCTGAGTCTTACGGCCCTGTTCCGAAGGCGTCTCAGATGAAATGGCATAAAATGGAGTATTATATGTTTGTTCATTTCGGTCCGAATACTTTTACCGATGTGGAGTGGGGAGACGGAAAAGAAAATCCGAAAGTGTTTAATCCTGCCAATCTTGATTGCCGGCAATGGGCAGAAATTGCCCGAAACGCCGGAATGAAAGGAATCATTCTTACGGTCAAGCATCACGACGGTTTTTGTTTATGGCCTTCTCAATACAGCACTCACACGGTTAGGGAAAGCTTATGGAAAGACGGAAAAGGAGATGTTTTGAAAGAGTTTGTGGCGGCTTGTAAAGAATACGGACTTGAATACGGTGTGTATGTTTCTCCCTGGGACAGGAATCATCCGGCTTACGGAACGCCCGAATACAACCGGATTTATGCCAATACCCTGGCGGAAATATATCAAAACTACGACGGTGCCAACATGTTTGAGCAATGGTTCGACGGTGCCAACGGAGAAGGTCCGAACGGAAAAAAACAGGAATACGATTGGACTTTATTTGAACAAACGTCTTATGAGGCGAATCCGAATATGATATTGTTCAGCGATATAGGTCCGGATTGCCGTTGGATAGGAAACGAAAAAGGCATCGCCGGTGAAACGAATTGGGCGAGATTGAATACAGCCGGATTCGGACGAGGACACGACGCTCCGGCTAACGAAGTCCTGAATACAGGCGAAATGGACGGGCAACACTGGATTCCGGCCGAAGCCGATGTATCGATTCGTCCGGGATGGTTTTACAGTCCGTTTACGGATGATAAAGTAAAAACAGTCAATCAATTGATGGATATTTATTTTACTTCCGTCGGTCGGAACGCCAATTTATTGCTGAACGTCCCGCCAAACAGGGAAGGACGTATTGCTTCCGTTGATTCTTTGCGTTTAATGGAATTTAAGAAAGCGAGAGAGAATACGTTTGCCGAAAATTTGGCGGTAAATGCAACCATTTCCGTTTCAGAGGTACGGGGCAACGCGAAGGGTTTTTCCGGAAAAAATCTGACGGATAATGATTACGATTCTTATTGGACAACCAACGACGCAACTCAAACAGCTTGGGTTGAAGTTGATTTGAACGAACCGAAGACATTTAATTTGTTGTTACTGCAGGAATATATTCCTTTAGGGCAGCGCATTGCCGGTTTCCGTGTCGATTTTTGGAATGTGTCGACCAATGAATGGAACTCTTTACTCGAAGCTACTACAATCGGTTATAAACGAATATTGAGATTTCCGGCCGTTACGACAAATAAGATACGCATCGATATTCAAAAGTCACTTGCTTGTCCGGTTTTGAATAACATCGAACTGTACAATGCTCCACATTCGCTATGAAGAGTCATAATCCGAAAGTTTGATGTTGTTTGGGGATTTCAATATCGAGAAACCCTTTCTTCCTCAATCGTTTTTTGAAGTTGATTTGCACTTCCGGTTCTCCGTGTACGATAAAAATCCGTTTCACATCGGAGGGATTCTGGCAAGCCAAATATTGGCTCAAATCGTTATAATCGGCATGCGCGCTCATTGATTCGATTGTATTGATGTCGGCTTTCACATTAAAAGGCTTTCCGAAAATAGTGACGGTTTCGGGATGTAGTTTCAACCGTCCTCCCAAAGATTGCGGCTCGGCATATCCGATAAGAAGAATGGTGTTTCTCCAATTTTCGATACCGTTGGCGATGTGATGCTTTACTCGTCCTGCTTCGGCCATTCCCGATGCGGAAATGATAATCATGGGAGAATAATCGGAGTTCAAAGCCTGTGATTCTCTTTTATCCGAAATATATTTCAGTCCTTTGAAACTGAAAGGGTCCGAATCCATTTTCATGATTTTTTGTACGGAACGGTTAAAAACCTCCGGATGCATCTTCACGACGTGTGTAACTTTGCTCGACATCGGACTGTCTAAATAACATTTAATATCGGGAAGTTTTCCGTCGATTTCAAGGTCGTTTAATCCGTACAAAACCTCTTGTGTTCGTCCGACACTAAAAGCCGGAATAATCAGTTTTCCTTTTTTCCTCACGCATGTTTCCAGAACGTTCTTGTACAAATCGTCGATATACGAATCAACCGGCGGGTGAGTTTTATCGCCGTAAGTCGATTCAATGATAATATAATCGGCTTGAGGAAAAACTTCCGGTGAACGAAGAAGCGGGTCACTGTACCGTCCGACATCTCCGCTGAAAGCGATAGTCGTTATTTTATTGTCTTCTTTCAAAGAGAGGTAAGTCGTCGCACTTCCGATAATATGTCCGACATTGAAAAACTCGAACTGAATGTGTTCGTCTCTTTTGTAAGGTTTTCCGATTGGGACAGAAACGAAAAGATCGATGGTTCTTTCCACATCTTCTTCCGTGTATAAAGGTTCGAGCAATTCTCTTCCTTGTTCCCGTCTTTTTTTGTTCAGGTAATGAATATCCTGTTTTTGAATGAAAGCAGAATCTTTCAAGAGTATTTTAGCCACATCAATCGTTGCGGGAGTGGCATAAATTTCGCCTTTGAATCCGTCTTTAACTAATTTGGGCAATAACCCCGAATGGTCGATATGTGCGTGCGATAACATAACGCAGGTAACATCTTTGGGATTAAACCCGAAATTTTGATTCAAACGGGTTGTATCAGGTCCTATTCCTTGAAACATTCCGCAATCCAAAAGAATTTTCTTCCCGCTGTTTAGAGAAATAAGGTGTTTGCTGCCGGTGACGGTTTGTGTTGCTCCGTGAAAAGATATTTTCATACTGTTTAGTTTAAGTATGCAAATTAAAAGATTTATTGCCATTATAGCAAACGGAATACATAAAAAGGTTTTTCCCTTCTTAAATTTTTTTATTAATCAATCTTTAACGGATTTAATCCTAAATTATTAACTTTGTCGGGCCTAATGATGAAAGTTCCATTTGACAACTAAAAAACAAATTATAGACAGATGAAAGTAAAAGTTATCAATAAATCCAAACATGCTTTACCCGAATATGAAACTCCTCATTCGGCCGGATTGGATTTGAGAGCAAATATTGACCAACCGATTGTTTTAAATTCTTTGGAAAGAGCGTTGGTTCCTACCGGATTGTATATTGAATTGCCGGTCGGCTATGAGGCTCAAATTCGGCCGAGAAGCGGATTGGCTGTCAAACACGGAATATCGTTAGTGAATACTCCGGGAACAATCGACTCCGATTATCGGGGAGAGATTAAAATTATCATTATTAATTTGTCCAAAGACCCTTTTACAATTACCGATGGAGAGAGAATTTGTCAGATGGTTATCGCTAAACACGAACAAATTGAATGGGATAAAACGGATGAATTGGAAAAAACTGTGCGAGGAACAGGAGGATTCGGCCACACCGGAGTATAATCTTTTTTACGGAAATGCGGATATTTTTTTCTTTTCTATTACTTATTCTTTTTTGCAGACCGGTTTCTGCTGAATCACTGTCTGATTCTCTGCGCGTGGAAGAGAGTGAGAAGTTCGACTATTTTTTCTTGGAAGCTTTAAGATTGAAATTCAAAGGCGAGAATACCAATACGTACAATACTTTGTTGTATGCACTGCAACTCAATCCAACGTCGTCGGCAGCTCTCTACGAAATAAGTGAGTTGTATTTCCGAATGAAGGAATATGATTCGGGATTGACTGCCTTGAAAAAAGCGGTGGAATACAGTCCCGATAATTTCGATTATAAACTTTCTTTAGCCAATATGCAACGGCAAATGAAAAATTTTCCGGAAGCCATCGAAATCTATGAAGAATTATCGAAAGAAAATCCTCAAGATATAGAATTGTATTTTCATTTGAGTAATTTGTATCTTCAACCGACTATTTTTGATTTGGATAAAGCCGTTGAAGCTTTGAACGGCTTGGAAAATAACATGGGAATAAACGAAGCCGTTTCCATGCAAAAATATCAGCTGTACATGAGTTTGGAAAGAAAAGAGGATGCTGTTCGGGAATTGCAAAAATTAATCGATAAATTTCCGAATGAAGCAAAATACCAAATGGCTTTAGGTGATTTTTACTTGTCCGAAAATGAATCGGATAAGGCTTTGGATATATACAATAAAGTATCGGAAAAAGAGCCGAATAATCCTTATTATTTTATTTCCATGTCGAACTATTATGAAAAAACAGGCGATAAAGAAAAATCCCGGATTGAAATCGAAAAGGCTCTTCTCGATTCAAATCTTGAAATAAATACGAAACTGGAAATTTTAGACGGATACCTTCAAAATTTATTGAAATCGAAAAAAAATATAGAATCGGGAAATGATTTGTTCCGTTCTTTGATGGAGCAACATTCTCAAGTGAAAGAATTGAATATCTTATACGGACAATTTTTGATGGCGCAAAACAAACCGGAAGAAGCAAAATTTCAATTTCAAATTGTTACGGAAGCTCTGCCGGAAGATTTAACATCGTGGATTTCGTTGCTCGACATCGTTATACGGGAAGGAAATCCGAAAGAAATTATTGCAACTGCCGATAAAGCTTTGGCCTATTTTCCGGAAATATCCGAATTTTATTTCTATAAGGCAACGGCTCTTTCGCTCGAAAAAGAATATCAAAAAGCTTTGAAAACATATTCCGCCGGATTGGAATTTGTTTCAAAAGATGATTCGGCTTTGATTTCGTTATTTCACGGACAAATAGGAGATGTCTATTATCGCTTGGGAGACAGGGAAAAAGCATTCGCCAATTACGATAAAGCAATTGAATACAACCGGTCGAATGTGAATGTTTTGAACAATTATGCTTATCATCTTTCAATGGATAAAGAAGAGTTGGATAAAGCTGAAAGAATGGCGGCAACGGCCAATCAGTTACATCCCGATAATCCGACTTACTTGGATACTTATGCTTGGATATTTTTTCAAAAAGGCATTTACTCGTTGGCCAAATTTTATATAGAAAGAGCCATTTCTCTCGATGAAAATCCGGGTAAGGTGGTTTTGGAACATTACGGCGATATATTATATAAATCGGGCGATTCGGGTAATGCCGTCACCCAATGGGAAAAAGCATTGAGTATGCCTGATGAAAACGATTCGGAAGAAAAAACGAACAATAAAGTTCTCAAGAAAAAAATAAAAGACAGAGTGTATTATGAAAAATAAAAAACATGCCATTCGAATACTTTTATCGATTGGTTTGCTTGCCTGTTTCTTTACGGGATGTAAAACATCGAAAAACGCCGGAATCGAAGAAGTAACGCTCGAAAAAATGAGTAAAGAAATTCGATTCAATCAGATTCTGCAATCGGGAATGCAATACACAAAACTATCATCCAATCTGAGATTCACGCTGGCGGCCAAAGATAAACGTGAAATTTCGATTGAGGCACAGCTTCGAATTATAAAGAATGAAGCAATCCAAATATCATTTCTTGCTCCTGTTCTTAGAAGCGAAGTCATAAAACTTATCGTAACTCCCCGGCAAGTTATTCTGATTGACCGCATGAATAAACAATACCTTCAAGAAGATGTTCAAACGTTTCTGAATAAACTTCCTGTCGATTTTGATTATTACAACCTGGAAGCAATTCTCACGAATCGGATATTTATAACAGGAAAAAGAGATGTTTTATGGGATGATTATTCTTATTTCGATATTCAACAAAACAGTTACGATGTAAGATTAAGTCACAATGATAAACAAAATATTCAGTATAATTTTATTACCGACCAAGCCAATCGCATTCAATCGTTGCAGGTGAATAAAGCCCGACAGGAAACCCGATTGACTTGTAACTATACAGGATGGGAATTGACTTCCGACAAAATTAATTTTCCGATGTTAATGAAGTTTTCGTTGGATATACCCGATAAGTCGGTAAACGTCAATTTAGCTTTCAAATCCATCAATACGGGAGTCAATTTTTCGATTGATGACAAAATTCCGAATAAATACAGACGAATGACTCTTCAGCAGGTAACGAGTATGATTAAGAGATTATTATGAGAATAAGAGAAATTATCATATTATTCGTTATCTCGATTTTTTCGATACAGGCACCGGCTCAACAATCCTCTCGAACCAAAGAGCTGGAGAATAAAAGAAAGTCGTTACTCGAAGACATAAAGCAAACGTCCGACTTGATTGAAAAAAATAAAAAATCCATTACCGGCATACTGAAACACATAAATTTAGTTACGGAACAAATCAAAAACCGAAAACAATTAGTGAATCTTCTGAATACCGAGATTAATGTCCTGAATGAAGAAATAAAATCCAAAGAACTGCAAATCAGTAATTTGGAAAGAGATTTGCTGTCTAAAAAAGAAAAATATTTGCTCGCGGTACAAAAAATGCACAGAAATAAAAATTCGTACAATGAATTATTATTTCTTCTTTCCGCTGACGATTTTGCCCAATCGTACAGAAGGCTTTTGTATCTGAAAAAATATTCCGATTGGCAAAAAACACAGGCGGAAGCAATCCGCTCGCAACAACGGCAAATCATAGCGGAGAAAGCCACTTTGGAAGGAACGAAAATAGAAAAAGAAGCCTTGTCGCTATTGAAAAAAAATGAAGAAAATCAATTACTTCAAGAGGAAACCAAGAAAAAAGGAGAAGTAGCCGATTTGCAAAAAAATTCCAAGAAACTGCAGAACGAGTTGGCTAAAAAGAAAAAACAAGCCGATGCCTTGAATAAAGAAATCGAACGGATTATCAAAGCCGAGATTGAAGCCGCACGCAAAAAAGCGCAATCGCAACCCAAAGTGGAGCGGAAAGCGGAAACAAAAGGAGGTTATGCCATGACCAAAGAAGAGCAAAAATTATCGTCGAATTTTGCTTTGAATAGAGGAAAGTTGCCTTTCCCGTTAAGAGGAAAATATTCAATCGCGGGACGTTTCGGACAGCAAAGCGTAGAAGGTCTGAAAAATGTAGTGTACAACAGTAACGGAATAGAAATCAAAACAACCGACGGAAACAATGCAAGAGCCGTTTTTGACGGAACCGTCACCGCCATATTCAAAATAGACGGTTTCCAATTATCGGTAATTGTTCGACACGGTAATTATTTGACCCTCTATTCTTATTTGGAAACAGTAAACGTAAAACAAGGAGATAATGTGATAACAGGTCAGGAAATAGGAAAAATTTATACCGATTCGGAACAAGGAACCATCTTGCATTTCGAATTGTGGAAAGAAAATACAAAATTAAATCCCGAACCCTGGCTGGATAAATAAATCGATATTCCACCGTGTAGCTTAGATTAACCACGTAAAAAACAGAGAATCATGCAAAAAAATCAATCAGCCCTTGTGCTTCATTCAGGAGGACAAGATTCAACTACTTGCCTGTTTTGGGCATTGAAACACTTCGAAGAAGTACGCACCCTATGTATTACTTACGGTCAACGACATTCGCAGGAAGTAACGATTGCCCAAAAGATAGCGAAAGAAGCAAATGTCCCCTTTCAACTCTTGGATGCAACCCTCATCAGCCGATTGGCTCAAAATGCCTTGACTAATCCGGATATGGAAATGGACCAAGAACAACCCGCCGGCTCTTATCCCAACACTTTCGTTCCCGGACGGAATTTGTTTTTCCTTACTTCGGCCGCTGTCGTTGCGCGCTCGCACGGAATAAAAAATATCGTCATCGGAGTTTCTCAGGCCGATTACAGTGGTTATCCCGATTGCAGAGATACCTTTATCCGTTCGGCCAACGCCACTTTAAATTTAGCGATGGACGAACAATTTATCATTCATACTCCCTTAATGTGGCTGAATAAAGCCGAAGTCTGGGCCTTATCCGACCGGTTGGGAGTGCTGAATATCGTAAAAAAGAACACGCTTACCTGTTATAACGGAATACCGGCGGAAGGATGCGGCCATTGCCCGGCGTGTAAACTGAGAAATGCAGGATTGAATGAATACGAAAAAAATAAAAGCAAATATGAATAACAATCAATTAAAAAACCTGACTCTGTTGGGAAATCAAACCGAATACAAACAGGATTACGCTCCGGAAGTACTGGAAACCTTTATCAATAAAAACCGGGAAAACGATTATTGGGTCAGATTCAATTGTCCGGAATTCACCTCTCTTTGTCCGATAACGCGGCAGCCCGATTTTGCAACCATCACAATCGATTACATCCCCGACGTAAAGATGGTTGAAAGTAAAAGCCTGAAATTGTATTTATTCAGCTTTCGGAATCACGGTGCCTTTCACGAAGATTGCGTAAATACCATCATGAAAGATTTGATTCAACTGATGAACCCGAAATACATCGAGGTTTTCGGTATTTTCACCCCGCGCGGAGGAATCAGTATTTACCCCTATTGCAATTACGGACAACCCGGCACGGAATACGCCGGATTAGCCAAAGAGCGTTTATTTAATTTCAATATGAAATCCCGATAACCCGGATATTCCCGGAATTTCAGAATGATTCAATACATTATCGTAACTCTGATTGGCATTGCCGTTGTTATTTATGTTCTGCATAAGTTGTTCCGATGTTTTTTTGATAAAAAAGCGCGGAATAATCCTTGTGACCACTGTCAAGGCTGTATCTTACATCCTCGAAAAGAGGATAAAAAAAAGAGGTGAATGTTTGAAAATTCACCTCTTTTATACCGGTCAACTTGATTTAGATGAGTGATAAGCAAATATCCGAATCCGTTTCTTCAAAAAGCAGTTTTTCCTCTCTTGCCAACCAACCGATAGCCGCAAAAATCTCTTTATCTGTCAATTTCGATGATTTTTTTAATTCCTTTACGGTTTTAGCTCCTTCCTCATTCAGGATACTCCATACGCGACCTGCATCCAATCCGATTTTCTCTTTCATTTTTTTTATTTTTAAATTAAACAATCACGTTAAT
>JAIRRK010000202.1 GCA_031256015.1 Dysgonamonadaceae bacterium | reverse complement strand
ATGCCGATGTTTCGGGTTTGGAAGAATTATCGAACGACGATCCGATAGGTGCTTATTTGGTTATCCGGGTGAATGGCGTTCGTATTTTTTGCCGAGGCGGAAACTGGGGAATGGATGATGCCATGAAGCGTGTTTCCCGCGAACGATTGGAACCTTATTTTCAACTGCATCAAGATGCCAATTTCAATATTATCCGAAATTGGACAGGCGAAAGCACGGAGGAGCTGTTTTACGAATTGTGTGATGAATACGGAATGTTAGTTTGGAACGATTTCTGGATTACAACCGAAAACTCGAATGTAGATCCGAACGACCATCGATTATTCATGAAAAATGCAACGGATGTTGTTCGTCGTTTTCGGAATCATCCTTCCATTGCGGTTTGGTGTCCGCGAAATGAAGGTTTTGCTCCGAAAGATTTGGAAAAAGCTCTCTCCGAAATGATTGCCCGAGAAGATCCGACTCGTCATTATCACGGACAGTCACGTTATTTGAATATGCGGGGAAGCGGTCCGTGGAATTATTTTAAAGATATTTCCCAATATTATACTTCAAATGCCCGAGGCTTTAATACCGAAATGGGATGTCATGCAATTCCGACAGCCAAAACTTTGGAGAAATTCATCGCTCCGGAAGATCGCTGGCCAATAAATGATGTCTGGGCTTATCATGATTTGCATCATACTTCCCAATCTTTCGACGATTTCATGGATGCCGTTAACCGATACGGTAAACCGGTCGGATATGAAGATTTTTGTAAAAAAGCGCAATTCATCACTTACGATGCTTGGCGAAGCATGTTGGAAGCCCGAAACAGTAAAATGTGGGACGATTGCACCGGACTGATTCTTTGGATGAGTCATCCGGCTTGGCCGAGTATGATTTGGCAAACTTATACTTACGATTATGAAACTCCGGGATCGTATTTCGGAGCCAAAAAAGCGTGCGAACCGTTACATATACAAATGAATCTTCACAACGATGAAGTTATGATTGTAAATACAACCCGGAACGATTATACGAAATTAACTGCAACTTTGTATTATTTCGATTTATCGGGAAAGGAAATATATAAAAAGCAAGTTAAAACAAATGTGCCGGCCAATCAAAAAACAAGTTGTTTTGTCCCGGAAAATACGGGAACATTTCCCGACATTTATTTGGCCCGATTGGAATTAAAGAACATGAACGGGAAAGTAATTTCCGTAAACGATTATTGGAAAACCGACAAGCATAACGAGGCTTACCTGCAACTGAGTAATTTACCCGAAGCTCAACTGAGAATAAAAGAAAATGCTTTGAAAGAAGGGAAAACACGATTGGAAATACAAAACACCTCAAATATTCCGGCAGTAAACATCAAATTATCTGCCGTTGATGAAAAAGGTGAAATCATACTTCCGGCTTATTTTTCTGCCGGGTATTTTAATTTACTGCCAAACGAAAAACGTATAATTGAATTGACTTTACCGAATAAAACCGGTAAATACTCCGTTATTGCAGAGGGATATAACTTGTAATCAGATACCTAATTTTCTTCTTAAATCCTTTACTTGAGTTTCCCAAAGAGTTATGGAGTGTTCTTTTTCGTCAGGTTCGGCAAAATCGGTTATTTCCAACATGATGCCTCCTGTCAGTTCATCTTTATGCAATCTAAATTCAAAATAAGTATCCGGAGTATCTTCCACCCAGTGGAAACGGATATATGTTAAAGGAATCGTTCCCACTAATTCGGCTTCCGAAGGATAACCGTCCCAATAGAACGAATACATATTTCCGGCTTCAATAACTTCATCGGCAAACCATTCAGCCAAGCCTCCGGGAGTTGCCAATCGAGTCCATAAATTGTTTATCGAACCTCTGTCGAAAACAAATTCCAATACAAATTTTTCTTTTTTCATTTTTCCAATGGTAAAAGTGTATACTTAATATTTATAAATACTTCCTCCGACAAATTCCCTGAGTAATGAAGTATTTGGTAACTCTTCTATATCAATATAATTGAAATATCCCAAAAATTTCAAGAGGCGATGCGCTTCTGAAAACTCCGGATCAGTCTGAAGCACTTTAGCCAATATCGGTTCGGCTGTTCTTCTTAATGCGGCTAATTCATACAGCATCGCCGAATTGAATGTAGCATCAGCATCTTCCTGAAAAGGGAATATCCATTTATCCTCTCCTTTTCTGACCAACGGCCAGCGAGTAATTGTTTCGTTAACCGAATAGCCTCTAAATTGATGGTCGCGCACAATTCTTCGAATCAATCGATTATCGGTTGTCGAAATCCAGTTATGATTGTCGAGTGACAAAGAGGTAAGTGCCGAAACATAAATTTTATACATCGATTCTTGAGGAATATTCGGCAATAACTTCGGATTCATGGCATGAATTCCTTCCATAACCAGAACCGAATTTTCGCCCAAGCGAACCTTATTTCCTCTGTAAACTCTTTCTCCTTTCTGAAAATCGTAAGTAGGCAAAGCAACTTCTTCTCCCTCCAATATCTTTTTTAAATCTTCTTCGAATTTGGGGAGATCAATGGCGTAAAGCGATTCATAATCGTATTCTCCGTTTTCATCCAAGGGAGTTTCCACTCGATTTACATAATAATCATCTAAAGAAATACTGATCGGACGCAATGTTGTTGCCAAAAGCTGTATTTGAAGTCGTTTACAGAAACTGGTTTTTCCGGATGAAGAAGGCCCGGCTATTAATACAACACGGATTCCGTTATTAAAGCGTTGAAAGATATCATCGGCAATTCGACTGATTTTTCTCTCTTGAAAAATTTCCGTGACTTTTACCGTAGTCGAAACATCTCCGTGTTGAACAATCCGATTTAAATCTCCTACGTTTGACATTCCCATCGCCTTTTGATAATGCAGATATTCCCAAAAAGCATCCATCATTTTTTCTTGTTTTTCAAAAACGGGAAGTTCATCGGGTTTTCCTTTATTCGGAATGCGGAGTAACATCCCGGATTGAAATTTGACCAAATCAAAAAGGTAAATCGATTTGGTGCTTGGAACCAGAACGCCATAAAAATCATCGATATAATCCCCCATCGTATAGTATTTACTGTAGATTTGTCCGGCTGTTTCGAGAAGTTGAACTTTATCAAATCTTCCTTTTCCCAAAAACAACTCAATGACTCTCGATGTTCTTTCCTGGTGAGGAATAAGCGGAATATCTTCATCAATAATTTCCCGCATCCGTTTTTCCAATGCCTCAACATCCTGTTCCGTAACTTTTCGGCCAATAGTAAGCACACAATAATATCCTCGCGATTGAGGATGCTCTATATTTATTTTTCCGTCGGGATACAAATCGGATACTGCACGAGTAAGAATAAAACAAAGAGAACGGACATACGCTCTAATCCCGGAAGGATGATCGACTCCTAT
>JAIRRK010000197.1 GCA_031256015.1 Dysgonamonadaceae bacterium | reverse complement strand
CAGGTGATGAGATAGTGTTTACCGACGGCCTCACAACCGCCGGCACCGGCAGCATGCCCGATTGGAGCCGAACAGACGGCGGCACCATGACCGGTAACGCCGGCAACGGCCATGCCCGCATTACGCTCCTGAACCCGTAATTTATCTGACTCCGGGTCAGACGCTCGTCTGCGGTGAGCGCAGACGTCCCTCTGCGGTGGGCGCAGACGACCGTCTGCGGTGGACGCAGATAAACGACAAAGAAATAACAACAATAAAAAAGAGGCAAGAAAACCTTGCCTCTTCGTTACTTCCCGCTTCCCTCATTTGGAACGAACCGTAATGCCGGGGTTTACGGGGCCGGTAGGCGGCAAACTTTTCAGTTTTCCTTTCTTTATGTCCAAATCGAACCGGACAGGAAATATTTCCTGAAGGAAAACGTGGGCGGTATCCAATCGAACAATCGAATCATTGTTTATGTAACCGTAATTGACGGTAGCAATATCATTCAGAGCTATCGTAACCCGGTCGTTCCCTTGCCGTGCGTATTGATACTTTCCCGTTATTTTCTGTATATACTTATATTTGTCGGCTTCGTTGGCGACATGGCTGTAATAGACAGGTATCGTAATATCGTATATATTTTGGAACTTGAACGTCGAGGACATGGAAAACTCCTTTCCGTCTTGAAACGTAACAACGCTTTCATAACGTTCGTTGAAAAAGGTTTCTTCTATGTCTTCTTTGCAGCCGGAAAACAGGCCGAAAAACAAGAAACCGAATAATGATGCGAACAGGAAATAATTCTTTTTCATTGGTGATAAGTTTAGTGTCTTATATGTTATAAGTTGATTCGAAAGTGCAAAAATAATTGTTTTATAATTGCGTGTAGATGAAAAACACTTAAATATCATTAAAGGCGTTTCTCTTTTTCGGTAAGAAAAGAGTAATTTTAAGGCACTAAAAATAATTCGATGATTACAAAAGAATTGATAAACCCTCGAAGTATCGTTGTTGTCGGAGGCTCCGACAATACATCCAAACCGGGAGGAAATTGTCTCCGCAATCTCATTAACGGCAAATATGCGGGAGAACTGTACGTGGTGAATCACAAAGAGGAGCAGGTTCAGGGCTTGAAGTGCTATAAGAATGTATCCCTCATTCCGCCGACCGATTTGGCAATCATATCCATTCCCGCTCAGGCCTGTTTGGAAGCCGTCACCGTTTTGGCCGAAGAAAAAAGAGTGAAAGCATTTATCATGTACACGGCCGGTTTCGGAGAAGTTTCGAAAGAAGGCGGAGAACTTGAAGAGAAAATAGTGAATGTAATAACAAAAGCGGGAGCCTCTTTAATCGGGCCGAATTGTATCGGCATTCTCAATCGTTATCATCGTAGTTTATTCACCCTGCCCATTCCGGAAATGGATTCTCAAGGAGTGGACATGATTTCCGGTTCGGGAGGAACAGCCATTTTTCTTATGGAATCGTCCATCCGGATGGGATTGCGATTTAACTCGGTTTGGTCGGTCGGCAACGGAGCGCAAATAACCGTAGAGGATATTTTGGAATACATGGATTTGACTTTCGACCCGAAAACAAGCCCCCAAATTAAATTACTGTATATTGAAAGCATCAAAAACCCGGATAAATTGTTGGAACACACCGCATCCTTAATAAAAAAAGGCTGTCGGATTGCAGCAATAAAATCGGGAACATCGGAATCAGGCAGCAGAGCCGCCTCTTCTCATACGGGAGCAATGGCCAATCCTGATTTAGCCGTTGAAGCACTGTTTCGGAAGGCGGGCGTTATCCGTTGTTTCAGCCGGGAAGAATTGGCGACCGTAGGAGCCGTACTTACCCTGAAAGAATTGAAAGGGAAAAACATGGCGATTGTAACTCACGCCGGCGGTCCGGCCGTAATCCTGACCGACGCATTGTCGAAAGGAGGATTGGAAATCCCCTCATTGGCCGATAATCCCACAGCAAAAGAATTAAGCTCGGAATTGCTGCCCAATTCTTCGGTAAGCAACCCCATCGATATATTGGGAACGGGAGAGCCGAAGCATTTGGCCGTTGCGATTGATTATTGCGAAAAGCGATTCGACAATATAGACGGCATAGCAGTTATCTTCGGAAGTCCCGGTTTAACTCGCGTATATGAAGCTTACGAAGTCTTGGATGAAAAGATGAAGACTTGTGAAAAGCCCATTTATCCCATTTTGCCGTCAGTAAGTACCGCTTGGGATGAAACGGATTTCTTCATTAAAAAAGGGCACGTGAATTTCAGCGATGAAGTAGGATTAGCCAATGCTCTTATAAAAGTCTTAAAAACACCTTGTCCGTCGGCAAATAATCCGGAATTAAAAGGCATCGACGTTACCGCAATCCGTCGAATTATAGATAACATACCCGATTCGGGATATATCGCCCCGAAATACGTTCAGCAATTATTCAAAGCCTCCGGCATCCCGATGGTGCAGGAAAAGGTTTCTTCCGATTGGAATGAAATAAAAGAGTTTGCCGAAGAAATCGGATTTCCTTTAGTTGCCAAAGTCGTCGGTCCGGTACACAAATCCGATATAGGAGGAGTCGTATTGAATATCCGCACGGAGAAACACCTTCATTTCGAATTCGACCGCTTGATACACCTTCCGGAAGCAAAGAGCGTCATGATACAACCCATGCTGAACGGAATGGAATTGTTTGCCGGAGCGAAGTATGAAGAGAAGTTCGGTCATTTGGTGCTTTGTGGCTTAGGCGGAATATTTATCGAAATATTGAAAGATGTCGCATCCGGATTAGCTCCCTTATCCTTTCCGGAAGCCCTGTCGATGATTCGGTCTTTGCGCGGCTACAAAGTATTCAAAGGAGCGCGGGGGCAAAAAGCAATCAATGAAAATCAATTTGCCGAGATTATTGTACATCTTTCGGTTTTATTACGTTTTGCGACCGAAATAAAAGAATTAGATATTAATCCGTTATTAGCCACGGAAAAAGGAATCATTGCCGTTGATGCACGAATCCGAATCGAAAAATAGAAGAAAGAAACAAATAATATTATTTCCCCGGAAAGGCTCGATTTTGTTGATATACTTACTTGGAAGTTGTGTCTTTTATCGAAAAGAACGACTTCTATATTCATTTTTTATTAAAAAGAGTGCGATTTATTGAATAACCGTTTGGTTTTTTAATAATTATGCGTATTTTTGCAGCCAATTTTTGAATTAAACAGATTATTATAGTTATCAAGTAAAGAGTTAAAATTAAAAATTACAAGTTACAACATGCCTACAATTCAGCAATTAGTAAGAAAAGGAAGGACAACTTTGGTTGAGAAAGGAAAATCTCCCGCATTGGATGCCTGTCCTCAAAGACGCGGCGTTTGTGTGAGAGTTTACACAACAACACCGAAGAAACCAAACTCTGCAATGCGTAAAGTGGCTCGTGTGCGTTTGACAAGCGGAAAAGAAGTGAATGCTTATATTCCGGGAGAAGGTCATAACTTACAGGAACACAGTATCGTGTTGGTAAGAGGAGGTCGTGTAAAAGACCTTCCGGGAGTTCGTTATCACATCGTACGCGGAACATTGGATACAGCCGGAGTTAACGGTCGTACTCAACGTCGCTCCAAATACGGTGCAAAACGACCAAAAGCTGCTAAGAAGTAATTATTAACAGCTTCAAATCGAGAATTTTAATTAAATTAAAAACGGTTTGAGTTTTTTGGCAAAGCTACGTAAAGAACTAAAAAGATAGTTCGTAAGGTTGAGTAAATAAATTCGGCGGAATTTATTGAAGACATAGGCTGACAACCAAGAACAAGAACGAAAATGTAAAAAAAATGAGAAAAGCAAAACCCAAAAAAAGACAAATACTTCCTGATCCGGTATTTGGCGACAAAAAGGTAACAAAATTTGTTAACCACTTAATGTACGACGGCAAAAAAAGTACTGCCTTTGAAATTTTCTATACAGCTTTGGAAAAAGTAAAAGAAAAATTACCAAACGAAGAAAAATCAACTCTGGAAATTTGGAAACAAGCATTGGATAACATTACTCCGCTTGTTGAAGTTAAATCTCGCCGCATAGGAGGAGCTACATTTCAAGTTCCTACCGAAATTCGCCCCGATAGAAAAGAATCGGTTTCAATGAAAAATATGATTTTATTCTCCCGTAAAAGAGGAGGAAAATCAATGGCGGATAAATTGTCGGCAGAGATAGTTGATGCTTTCAACAGCCAAGGAGGTGCTTATAAAAGAAAAGAAGATATGCATCGAATGGCGGAAGCTAACCGTGCATTTGCACATTTTAGGTTTTAATTATTAATTAGCAAGAAAGGTAAAAAGAGAAATGGCAAAAGGTTCAGATAATTCACTGAAATATACTCGCAATATAGGTATCATGGCGCACATTGATGCCGGTAAAACAACTACATCGGAACGTATTCTTTTCTATACGGGATTGACTCATAAGATAGGGGAAGTTCATGATGGTGCCGCTACGATGGACTGGATGGAGCAAGAGCAAGAGCGTGGAATCACGATCACTTCTGCTGCAACTACAACAAACTGGAAATATACCGATGATACTTATAAAATCAACTTGATTGATACTCCGGGACACGTTGATTTTACTGTCGAAGTAGAACGCTCTCTTCGTATCTTGGATGGAGCCGTTGCTACATTTTGTGCTGTCGGAGGAGTAGAGCCTCAATCGGAAACGGTATGGCGTCAGGCAGATAAATATAAAGTTCCCCGGATTGGTTATGTAAACAAAATGGACCGCTCGGGTGCTAACTTTTTTGAAGTAGTTCGTCAGGTAAAAGATGTATTAGGTGCAAATCCATGTCCCATTCAGGTACCGATAGGTGCAGAAGAAAAGTTCAGTGGAATTATAGATTTGATTACGATGAAAGCTTATTTTTGGCATGACGAATCAATGGGAGCCGATTATTCCACTGAGGAAATTCCCGCTGAATTTGTAAGTGAGGCCAAAGAATGGAGAGAAAAAATGCTTGAAACATTGGCTGAAGTTGATGATGC
>JAIRRK010000060.1 GCA_031256015.1 Dysgonamonadaceae bacterium | reverse complement strand
CCGACCCTGTTTCCCGTGCGTTGCAAGAAAGATTAAGTCGGTATGTGTTTTTTATTTTACCAAAATGATTACTTTTGCAGAGAAATCACTTTATATAGATATGAAAAAGATAGTTTATTTTTTATTAATCGGCTGTTTCTTTATGGCTTGCGACGATACGAACCAAAGTAAAACGTCGTATATTTTAGGCGTTGCCATCGGTGATGATTACAATTTTGTGGGAGTGAAAACAGCTTATTTCGACGAGAACGGAAAGTGTATATTGTTGGATGAAATCGGCAATATGATTCCTCATGATTATTCCCGGGAATACTTTTTGCCCGAGTTTCATCCTGAAGTTCATGTATTCACCGATTATGCCGGCGGCTTGAAAGTCGATACGGTTTTTGTCTTAACAGAAGGAATTAAAAATCGAATCATCATTGATGAGACGATGAATCTTATTCCGGTCGCAAATAAAAACGAAAGCAATTGGCCTCACTGAACAATCCGGATTTGGTTCTCCACCTCTTCGATAGAAACAAAAACAGTTGATTCAGGCAATAACTCTTCGATTTTTTCCGGCCACTCGATAAAACAGAGGGCACCGCTGTTGAAATAATCTTCGATTCCTATATCGCAAGCCTCCTGTACATCGTTGATTCGATAAAAGTCGAAATGATAAATAAGTTTTCCGGTTGTTTCGGAGCGATATTCGTTCACAATCGCAAAAGTGGGACTGTTAATAACTTCCGTCACTCCCAATTCTCTGCAAACAGCCTTTATAAAAGTAGTTTTCCCGGCACCCATTTTTCCGTTGAAAGCAAATACGGTTCTGTCGGACATGAAGCGAACAAATTCCTTCGCCGCTTCGTGTATTTGGGAAATATCGTTTATCTGAATCCGATTCATCTTTTTTTGTTTTGAGAAGAATCAACCGAAAAAGAGGATGTGTTCGTTTTTGACACACCCTCATTCAGGTTGATTTGCGTTCGGTTTTGAAATACAACTTACTTTTTCACGATGCTGTTCCAAGAGTATTTGATTTTGAGAGCGAGCTTAAGTTCAACCTTTTCCTGAACATCAAAGTCTCCTGTCGATTTATATTTCATTCTCAGTACCGCTTCCTTTTTTCCTCTTTTACACTCTTGAAGTATTTCTCTCAAGATTCTCATCTCTTTCTCCGTAGAGTGGTCGATATCAGACTCATAATCATTCGGATTGGAGGGAGTTGCAGTAAATCGCCCTAACGGAAATTCTTTATTTCCCACAAAGATGCTTACGTTTTCCAGAGCCGGACTCGGATTGAGTGCTTTCAAACCGGTTATTTCCAAATAGGTTCCGTTGTTTTGCAATTCGGCTTCCCGCAGATTAAGAGCAGGGTCTTCCCCAATCATGTCGGACAATCGAATGGTATCTAAATCAAGTATGCCTTCCCATCCATGCCGTCCTATCAGGGAGTGAGTGAATAAATACGACACTGTTTTCGGCCCTTGAGGAATTGTATCGTAATCTTCCTTGTAATCGTCTCCGCAGGAAAAAAAGAGAGACATACAAAGAACAGCAATTGCTGATTGATTGATTTTCTTCATCTTTTTAGTTAATTAAAAGTTTATAAAATTCAGGTTGACGGCGTCAAAGGTAGGCGATTTTTGAACTCGAACAAGCGAATTAAGACTGTTTAACTTTACGAAGTCAAGGAAGCAAAGAATTTATTTGATGATGAAAAAAACGGAATTATTCCTGAACATATCTTATATTTGCACAATGTTTGCTCCCGAATAAACGGGCAACAGCGATTAACTGTTAAAATTGAATTACAATATAGCTTGCATGAAAGTTTTACAAATAAATAAATATTTCTACTTAAAAGGAGGTGCCGAGACTGTATTTCTTAATACAATTAAATTGCTTGAAGAGCATGGACATACAGTTATTCCGTTCTGTTTAAAGAGCAAGAAGAATCTGAAATCCGATTATGAATCTTATTTCGTGGATTATCCGGAGCTGTCCGAATCGGGTTGGTTGACAAAGATAAAACATACACCTTCTTTTCTGTACAATAAAAAAGCGGCGCGGCAGTTGGAAAAAGTAATTGTTGCGGAAAAACCCGACATAGCTCATATCCATCTCATGTTTAACAGTTTTTCGGCATCCATCTTGCCGGTTTTGAAGAAATACCGCATCCCGATTGTTATGACCTTGCACGATTATCGGCTTATTTGTCCCGCTTACAGCTTTACCGACGGGAAAGGAATGGTTTGTGAACGCTGTATCGAAAAGAAAAACTTTCTTTATTGCATAAAAAACAGGTGTTATAACGGAAACCTGATGAATAGTTTGCTTTTGACATTGGACAGCTATGTGAGAAAATATTTTATCTCCCCGATTGATTATGTCGATGAATTTATATTTGTTTCCTCTTTCTCGCAAAAGAAACATTTGGAGGTTTCGAAAGGATACGGGAAATCGTCAATATTATACAATTTCACAAACATCGACAGTGAAACCTCCTCCAAGGAGAAATACATTCTTTTTTTAGGCCGTATCTCGGAAGAAAAAGGAATCCCGACACTTATTAAAGCAATGGAAGCCTTTCCCGGTCTTACTTTGAATATAGCAGGAACAGGTCCTTTAATCGAAAAATTAAAAGTAAGCTCTTCGGCGAATGTGCGATTTATCGGATTCAAGTCGGGAAGTGAATTGAAAGAATACATAAAGAAAGCTTTATTCGTTATCCTGCCCTCCGGATGTTACGAAAACGGGCCGATGGTTATTCCCGAAAGCTACACGCTCGGAACCCCCGTAATCGGAAGCAGAATAGGAGGCATCCCCGAATATATTGAGGAGGATAAAACCGGATTTTTATTTGACTCCGGTTCGGTGGAGCAACTGAGAGAAGTGATTGAATATGCTCTCCGGTTACCTCCCGAGTCGTACGAAGCCATGCGGAAAAACGCCCTCTCTTCCGCCGAAAAGACTTTTTCGAAAGAGAGGTATTATGAAAGTTTGCTTTCGCTGTACAACAAGCTGCTTCAGAATAAAAAACAATCGGAAGAATGAATATTTTTGTCTTCGGAACGAGAGGGTTCCCTTACATACAGGGAGGTGTGGAAAAACATTGCGAGAATCTGTATCCCTTACTTCCTCCCCGATACCGGATAGTCGTTTTCAGACGAAAACCTTATGTGAAGGAACTTGACAGGCATTACGAAAACATTCGGTTCATAGACCTCCCTTCCACGAAAATAAAAGGATTGGAAGCACTGATTCACTCATTTTTATCTACTTTCTATCTGTTGTTCAAAAAAACGGATATCGTACATATTCACAATATCGGTCCGGCGTTCTTTTCTCCGTTACTCAAATTAAGGCGGAGAAAAATAATCCTCACCTATCACAGTCCGAATTACGAGCATAAAAAGTGGAATTTCATCGGGAAGACCCTCTTGAGAATAAGCGAAAAAATCGCCTTATCGACATCCGACGTAATCATTTTTGTGAGTAATAAACAAATCAATAAGTATGGCAAGAAGATAAAAGAGAAATCCGTTTTTATACCCAACGGAATAAATCTTCCTCAAATATCTTCGGATACCCGTTTCTTGGATTCGTGGAATTTGATTCCCCGAAAGTATATCCTGGCGGTGGGACGAATTACTCAGGAAAAAGGATTCGATTATTTAATCGGAGCCTTTCAAAAAGCGCAACTCCCGGCCGACTACAAGTTGGTGATAGCGGGAGGTGCCGATGCGGAACAATCGTATTTTAATTCACTGAAAAAAATGCCTTCTCGAAATGTGATTTTCACCGATTACGTCTTTGGAGAAGCTCTCGCTCAGCTTTATTCTCATGCAGCTTTGTTTGTTCTT
>JAIRRK010000061.1 GCA_031256015.1 Dysgonamonadaceae bacterium | reverse complement strand
TCCACCAGCCGTTCAATAATTCCGGCTTTTTCAAATTCGGGATGTTCATTATAAACATCTTCAATCGAGTGCAACACTTCTCTGACTGCTTGTAAATACTCGCTTTCTCCCGGATGCTTTGCTTCCAGTGCTTGAAGTATCAAATCTGTTTTCATGTCTTTTAGAATTTAATATAAAAAAGTTTTGAATTATATTTGTATAGCAAATGTAGATATTAATTTGATAAAAGCAATAAATATGGAGCATACAATTGACATGAATCAACTGGTGTTGAAAGATACATCATTTGCAAACCTGATGAATAAACGGATTTTAAATATTTTGCTCATCGCAACTCATTACGATGCTTTCATGCTGGAAGATGATGGAAGAATCGATGAGCAGATTTTCAATGAGTATACGTCGTTAAGTTTGCGTTATCCTCCGCGTTTCACTCAAGTTTCAACGGAGGAAGAAGCTTTTTCAGCTATGGAACAACTTCATTTCGATTTGGTTATATGTATGCCGAACATGGATAATTCCGATATTTTTGCGACAGCAAACCATATTAAATCTTCACATCCCGAAATTCCCATCATTGTTTTAACTCCTTTCTCCCGCGAAGTAACCAAGCGTATTTCCAACGAAGATGTTTCTTCCATCGATTATATTTTCAGTTGGTTGGGGAATGCTCAACTTTTGTTGGCGATAATCAAACTGTTGGAAGATAGAATGAATGTGGATGATGATATTGAATCGGTAGGGGTTCAAACGATTTTACTGGTCGAAGATTCTATCCGCTTTTACTCGTCGGTTCTTCCGAATCTGTATAAATTCATATTGCAACAGTCGAAAGAATTTTCAAAAGAAGCATTGAATGCCCATCAACAAACATTGCGAATGAGAGGAAGACCCAAAGTTCTACTGGCCCGCTCTTATGAAGAAGCCGAATCTTTATACAATAAATATAAAAATAATATGCTGGGAGTTATCAGCGATATGAGTTTCAAAAGGAAAAATGAAAAAGATAATTTCGCAGGATATAAATTGGGATGTAAAATACGAACGGAAGACAGATTTATACCGATTGTTTTTGCATCTTCCGAATCATCCAATAAATCATACGCAGATGAGCTGAAATGCAGTTTTGTGGATAAAAACTCCAAAACTTTTCCGCTGGATTTACAAAGAGAAATCAACAATAATTTCGGATTCGGAGATTTTGTAATAATAAATCCCATCACGAAAGAAGAAGTCATGCGGGTAACATCTTTGAAAGATTTGCAGAAGAAAATATTTGATATTCCCGAAGATTCTCTCGTTTATCATTTGTCTCACAACCATTTTTCCCGCTATTTCTATACTCACGCCATATTCCCCATCGCCGAATTTCTGAAAGGAATCGATATTTCTGATTATAAAGATATGACAGAAGCTCGTCAAGTTATTTTCGATGCGATTGCCAGTTATAGAAGAATGAAAAATTCAGGTATAGTGGCTGTTTTTGAAAAAGACCGTTTTGACGAATATTCCAATTTTGCCCGAATCGGAGACGAATCTTTAGGAGGAAAAGGACGAGGTTTGGCTTTTATGGGACAAATGATAAAACGAAACATCATTGAATTGGAAGAAAAATTTCCGAAAGCAATGGTTCGTATTCCAAAAACGGTTGTTCTGGCTACGGATATTTTCGACGAATTTATGGAAACGAACAATTTATACGAAATCGCCCTTCAAGATTTATCTGATGACGCTATTTTGCATTATTTTTTGAAAGGAAGTTTACCCAATCGGTTAATTGAAGATTTAATGGCATTCTTCGATGTCGTAAAAACACCCATTGCCATTCGCTCTTCCAGTTTACTCGAAGACTCTCATTATCAGCCTTTCGCCGGGATATACAATACTTACATGGTTCCTAAATTTGAGGATGCGTATGAAATGCTGGAAAAAGCAAGCAATGCGATAAAAGGAGTGTATGCTTCCGTTTTTTTCAAAGACAGTAAGACTTATATGACTGCAACTCAAAATCTGATTGATCAGGAAAAAATGGCGATTGTGATTCAAGAAGTTGTCGGACAAAAATACGGAAATCGTTTTTATCCGACTATTTCCGGAGTTGCCCGATCGCTCAACTTTTATCCGATAGGAGATGAAAAACCGGAGGACGGAATCGCAAACATTGCATTGGGACTGGGAAAACACATTGTCGATGGCGGGACTACTTTGCGATTTTCGCCTCTTCATCCTCAAAATATTTTACAAACAAGTACGCTTGATTTTGCTCTTAAAGAAACGCAAACAAAATTTTCGGCATTGAATTTAGAATCGCTGACAGCAGACAAGTTTTCTACTAACGATGCTTATAATTTATTGAATTTGTCCGTAAAAGAGGCAGAACAGGATGAAACATTGCAGTATATCACATCTACTTACGATCCTTACGATCAAATATTAATGGACGGGTATTATCCGGGGAAAAACAGAAAAGTACTCACATTTTCCGGAGTACTTCAATACGATGTTTTTCCTTTGGCCGAAATTTTGGATTATATTCTGAAATTAGGACAAGAAGCAATGGGGCGTCCCGTAGAAATTGAATTTGCCGTCAATCTCGGGAAAAAGGATGATAAAGAAGTTGAAGGCACTTTTTATTTTCTGCAAATTCGTCCGATTGTTGACAGTAAAGAAATGATGGAGGAAGATTTAACTCAAATCAAAGAAGATGAAACCATTCTTTATTCCGGCCATGCTTTGGGTCACGGAATAGCAAATGATGTGTTTGATATTGTGTACGTGAAAACCGAAGATTTTAATGCTTCTTACAATCAATCGATTGCCTATGAAATAGAAAAGTTGAATAAGCAATTCATCGAGCAAGAAAAAAATTATGTTTTGATAGGACCGGGAAGATGGGGAACAAGCGATCCATGGTTAGGCATTCCGATTAAATGGCCTCATATTTCGAACGCAAGAATTATCGTCGAATCCGGATTGGAAAATTATCGCATCGAACCTAGTCAGGGAACTCATTTCTTTCAAAACTTAACTTCTTTCGGAGTCGGATATTTGACGATTAATCCTTATTTAAAAGACGGATTTTTCGATGAAGCATTTCTAAATGCCTTACCGGCTGTCGAGGAAACAAAATATCTTCGACATATTCGGTTTGAAAAACCAATTGTAATCAAAATCGACGGCAAGAAAAATTTGGGAGTAGTTATGAAACCAAGATAAAGCTTATCTGAAAAAATAGTTTGGTTATATCATATTTTTTTATACCTTTGCAGGGTTTTTTACTAAAAGTTCATATTGTGGGAAAATTCGATTTATATAAGATTGATCTTAAAGGGATGAAAGAAGACGTCCAAGAAAGAGAATATCTTTTGGATAATCAGTTTTTTATAAACATCGAAGGCGAAGATATTCAAAAAGGAAAAGTAAAAGTTTTGCTTACGATCACAAAGTTAAACAGGTCGTATAACTTTGATTTTCAGTTAAACGGAACAGTTGTAATTACTTGCGATCGATGTTTGGATGATATGGATTTCCCGATAGAGACAACGGCTCGTTTAATTGTTAAATTCGGAAAAGATTATTCGGAAGAAAGTGAAGATATTGTCATTATTCCCGAAAAAGAAGGAATCATTAACATCGCTTGGTTCTTGTACGAATTTGCAGTATTGGCTATTCCGATCAAGCGCGTTCACGCTCCGGGAAAATGTAATAAACAAATGTCATCGAAATTAAAAAAACATTTAGCGCAATCTCCGGATGATGAAGATGTTTTTGATTCGGACAACACCCCCGATGGTGATATAATTGTTATCGACGACGATTCTGAAGAAACAATAGATCCTCGTTGGGAGGCATTAAAAGAAATAAAAGAGATAAGAGAGTAATAACGTATAAAATGACAAGAGAAAATGGCACATCCCAAACGACGAACCGGTAAGACAAGAAGAGACAAAAGAAGAACTCATGACAAAGCACTAGTTCCACAATTAGCTCTTGATCCAACGACAGGCGAATATCACTTGTATCACAGAGCGCATTGGTATGAAGGTAAATTATACTATAAAGGAAAAGTAATTATTGATAATACCGTTGGAGCAGAAGCTTAACTTACAATAATGTAAAATACAGAAAAAGCCCTAAGAGAGGATGAAAGAAATCGTCTTTTTAGGGCATTTTTCTATTTAATATTTTAAAAAAATGAGTAAAATTCATGCCGTAATTACAGGAATTGGAGGATATGTACCCAATTACGTGATGACCAACGAAGAAATTTCAACAATGGTCGACACCAACGACGAATGGATTACAAAACGCATAGGCATTAAAGAAAGACGAATCTTAAAATCGGAAGAGGGGCGAGGCATTACTTATCTGGCTGAGAAGGCATTAGGTAATCTGAAGTTAAAACATGAATTTAATCCTCTTGAAATAGAAGCGGTTATTTTTGCTACAACTACTCCCGATTATATTCTCCCGAATGCGGCTTCGTTGATAGCTCAGAAAGCGGGAATGACTAAAGCTTTCGGTCTGGATGTCAGTGCTGCCTGCAGCGGATTTTTATACGGACTTGAAGTCGCAAACAGTTTTATCTCTTCGGGAAAATACAAAAAAGTCATGTGTTTTTCGGGAGATGTACTTTCTACCGTTACCGATTATAAAGATCGGAACACTTGTCCTATTTTCGCGGATGGATGCGGTTGTGCTTTATTGGAAGCAACCGATGAGCCGGTGGGAATCATCGACTCTATTTTGTGTTCGGAAGGAAACGTAGAACATCTTCATATATACGGAGGAGGCTCCATCAATCCCGCCGGCCATGAAACGGTTGATCAAAGGCTTCATTATATTTGGCAAGACGGTAAAATCGTTTTCAAACATGCCGTTTCAAGTATGTCCGATACGAGCGAAAAACTAATCAAACGAAATAATCTGTCACTGAATGACGTCGATTGGGTAGTGCCTCATCAGGCTAACCTGAGAATCATCGATGCCGTGACCAATCGCTTGGGTATTCCAATGGATAAAGTCATGGTGAATATTCAAAAATACGGAAATACCAGTGCCGGAACAATTCCTCTCTGTTTATGGGATTGGGAACCCAAACTGCGAAAAGGCGACAATATTATTCTAACCGCATTCGGAGCAGGATTTACTTGGGGTGCTACCTATTTGAAATGGGGATACGACCCTAAAGATTAATTCTCGTGCATCGATCAGGTTTTGTAAATATTGTCGGAAATCCGAATGTGGGAAAATCCACCTTAACTAATCTTTTGGTGGGTGAGAGACTTTCGATTATAACATCGAAAGCGCAAACTACCCGGCATCGAATCATGGGTATTGTCAATACCGATGATATGCAAATTGTTTATTCCGATACTCCGGGAGTACTAAAACCCAATTACAAGTTGCAGGAAAATATGTTAAGTTTTTCCGAATCGGCGTTGGGAGATGCCGATGTGCTGCTTTACGTAACCGATGTAGTTGAAAAACCGGATAAGAACAATTTCTTTCTTCAAAAGGTTAATCAGACGGATTCTCCGATTATTCTTGTCATCAATAAAATCGATCTCTCCGGGCAAAAAGAGTTGGAAGAACTTGTTAAAATTTGGGAAAAGATTTTTCCTTCTGCCGAAATCATTCCGGTTTCCGCTACCAACAAGTTTAATGTCGACTACCTGAAAAAAAGAATTGAATCGCTTATTCCGGAATCTCCTCCTTATTTTGAGAAAGATGCAATGACCGACCGACCGGCACGCTTTTTCGTAACGGAAATCATTCGGGAAAAAATATTACTTTATTATCAGAAAGAAATTCCTTATTCGGTAGAAGTCGTAACGGAACTTTTTGAAGAAAGGGAAAACCTGCTTCACATTAAAGTGCTGATTATCGTTGAACGGGATTCTCAAAAAGGAATTATCATCGGAAATAAAGGAGCAGCCTTGAAGAAAGTCGGCACCATGGCTCGAAAAGATATCGAACGCTTTTTCGACAAAAAAGTATTCTTGGAAATCTTCGTTAAAGTAGAAAAAGATTGGAGAAACCGAGATAATATCTTACGAAATTTCGGTTATAAAGTAGATTAATAAAGATAAAGTTTGATTGAATTAAATTCAAATTTTCCCTTTTCTTAAATAAATTAAAATTATGAGTAATATAGTAGCTATAGTAGGTCGCCCCAATGTAGGCAAATCAACTTTATTCAATCGTTTAACGCAAAGTCGTCAAGCCATTGTCGACGAAGAAGCAGGAACTACTCGTGACCGTCAATACGGAAAAGTAGAATGGGGAGGAGAAGAATTTTCGGTCATCGATACCGGCGGATGGGTTTTAAACTCGGACGATATCTTTGAAGAAGAAATAAACAAACAGGTTCGGATTGCAATCGAAGAAGCCGACGTGATTTTGTTTTTAGTAGATGTAGTACACGGATTAACCGATTTGGATCAACAAGTTGCCTCCATGTTGAGACGAGGGAAGAAACCGGTTATTTTAGTGACAAATAAAGCAGATACTTTTGGAATGTATGCTCTCTCTGCCGAATTTTATTCCTTGGGATTGGGCGATCCTTGCAATATTTCGGCTATAAACGGTTCCGGAACAGGAGATTTGTTAGACCTGCTGGTTTCCAAATTCACGAAAAAAGAAGATGATACAATTGAAGAAAATATACCGAGAGTTACCATCGTAGGCCGACCGAATGCCGGAAAATCCTCGCTGATTAATGCTTTCATTGGAGAAGAACGAAATATTGTGACGGATATTGCCGGAACAACTCGTGATTCGATTTATACTCTTTACGATAAGTTCGGATTAAAATTTTATTTGGTCGATACGGCCGGTATACGGAAAAAAGGCAAGGTAAACGAAGATTTGGAATATTATTCGGTTATTCGAGCCATTCGAGCCATCGAAAGTTCCGATGTCTGTATATTAATGATTGATGCCACGCGCGGCATTGAGTCCCAGGATATGAACATTTTCTCCTTGATTCAGAAAAACAAAAAAGGATTGATTATCGTAATCAATAAATGGGATTTGGTGGAAAATAAAGAAAACAATACCGTCAAAACGTTTGAAAATGCTATTTTTGAGTGTATAGCTCCTTTCGTGGATGTTCCCGTCATTTTTTCTTCAGCCTTAACCAAGCAGCGGATTTTCAAGATATTGGAAACAGCCAATGAGGTTTATAACATTCGCAAGACTAAAATATCAACACATACACTGAACGAAGTGCTTCTTCCGATTATTGAAAAAACACCTCCTCCGATGAATAAAGGGAAAGTAGTAAAAATAAAATACATCACTCAACTTCCGAATACGGCTATTCCGAGTTTTGTTTTTTTCTGTAATCTTCCTCAGTGGGTAAAAGAGCCTTACAAACGATTTTTGGAAAATCAAATAAGGAAACATTGGAATCTGACAGGAACTCCCATCAATGTTTTTATGAGAGAAAAATAAAATTGTAGAATTAACTCACCGGGTCAACGTCGTACTGAATAATGACATATCGAAAAGCTTGGTCACCGATTAATTCTTTTTGTGTTTGTTCCAGTATCTCCCTTAAAATATGAATGGAGGAAGCAACCTCTATTTTCAGCAGTATTTTTCGGATATACAGATTTTGTATTTTCCCGATAATGGGTTTATCCGGTCCGATAACTCTTTTTCCCAATTGTTTTTGTAATGCGAAAGTCATTTCTTCGGCGGCTTTTTGAGCCAAATGTTCTTTTTTGTGTTTGAATGAAATTTGAATCAAACGAAAAAAAGGAGGATAACGAAATAAGTTCCGTTCTTCCACTTGCAATCGATACATTTCTTCATAATCGTTCCGTAAAACCGTCTGAATCAACGGATGATCGGGATGAGATGTTTGAAGAATTACTTCTCCCTGTTGTTTCCGTCTCCCCGCTCTTCCCGCTACTTGCGACATTAATTGAAAAGCCCGTTCGTACGCTCTGAAATCAGGGTAATTCATTAAAATATCCGCATTCAATATACCCACCAAACTCACTTTATCAAAATCCAATCCTTTGGAAATCATCTGAGTTCCGATTAATATTCGGGTTTTCCCATTCTCTAATCGAGAGATAATATTCTCAATGGAATTTTTTTTCCGGGTCGTATCCGTATCCATTCTTTCTACCGAAACCGATGGAAACAATTTTTTAATTTCTTCTTCTACTTTTTCCGTCCCATATCCTTTGGCTTGCAGATCGTTACTTCCACATTCGGGACATTCCGTCGGAATCCGGTAAGTATTTCCGCAATAATGGCAAGTCAAGCGATCGTGTTTTTTATGATAACTTAAACTGATATCGCAGGAACGACATCGAGGCGTCCAATCACATACTTTGCATCGAATGACCGGAGCAAATCCTCGCCTGTTCTGAAAAAGCAATATCTGTTCTCCTTTATCCAAAGTATCTTGCATTTTTTCGATCAAAAGGGGAGAAAATATCGACTTCATTTTCTTTTTTCTTCTCAGCTCTTTCACATCCACCGGAACGATTGTCGGCAAAGCGGTTTCTTCAAATCGCTTATCCAACTTCACATACGCATATTTACCTGTTTGAGCATTGTAAAACGATTCGATGGAAGGCGTTGCACTTCCCAAAACAACTTTGGCGCCGTGCATCGTTGCGAGAACAATAGCCGCATTTCGGGCATGATATCGGGGCGACGGATCTTGCTGTTTATAGGTAGGTTCGTGTTCTTCATCTACAATAACCAATCCTAAATCTCTAAAAGGCAGAAAAATGGATGATCGCACTCCTAATATTATTTGATAGCCGTTACCTTCCAAAAGATTGTTCCAAATTTCTACTCGCTCATTATTGTTGATTCCCGAATGATAAACCCCTAATTTGTTTCCGAAAAAACGTTTTAGCCGATTAGTTATTTGTTTAGTCAGAGCTATTTCGGGCAAGAGATACAATATTTGTTTGTTTAATTTCAATGTTTCCCGGATAAGATGAGTATATATTTCCGTTTTTCCGGAAGAAGTTACTCCGTGCAAAAGACAAACGTCTTTTTTTCGAAAAGCTTGAACGATTTCAGTATAGGACCGATTTTGAATGGGATGAAGGATATTTAAATCTTTAATTTCCACGATTTCTTCTTCTAATCGGCTGACCGATTTTTCAAAAGACTCCAAAATATTTTTCTTGACCAATCCCGATAGAGCGACTTCGTTGGAGGAAATACTTTTAGTCAATAGTTCTTTTTTCCCGATTTCTTTCTGTGCAAAATCGGGTTGTTTTGTATGTTGAATAAACGCAAGAAGCATTTGTTCTTGTTTGGGTGCTCTTTTTATTTGTTGAAAAGCTTCCTGCAATTTTTCGGACGAATTGTATGGAGAAGAAAAGCGGATATAAGTTTCTTTTTTTTCGGAGTAAGAATGTGTTTTTTCCATTCGGAAGCCGCTCGGAAGCACCGCTTTAAAAACTTCGCCCAAAGAGCAAAGATAATATTTGGAAAGCCATTCCCAGAATTGAATTTGTGGCCTTCTGATAACGGGCTGAGATTGTTCTACGGAAAGGATAGTTTTGATTCGTTGAGTCGAAACAGGGGGAATTTGCCGGATATGGGAAACCATTCCGGTATACCGTTTATTTTTTCCGAAACTTACCCATACCAAACTCCCACTTACAATTTGTGCCTCCATTTCGGGAGGCACAAAATATGTAAATGTATCGGCCAAAGGGACCGGTAATATTACTTCAATATACATTAATTAAAGAAAGTAAGTTGCTGAAACAGTCCAGCCTCTTTGTTTTCCTTCTCCTTTCAGGACATCTCCTCCCGGATTTGTTATTAAGGAATTTAAATCATTTGTTAATCCCAATTTGTAGTTAACTCCGATTTGTAATTTGCTTAAAAATTCCACACCCAATCCGAAGTTTAAACCGGCTCCGAAAGATTTAGAGTCGTATTGATCTCTCAATTTATCGGAAAGGTTGAAACTTGCGTAAGGTCCTAATGCCAAATAACCGCCTACAACGTCCAAAACTGTCACCTTATATTTGAAGTTAACAGGAATTTCCAATGTATTTAGTCGATAACTGTCTTTTATTCCTTCTATTTTAAATCCTTGTTGAGAATACAAGACAGCAGCATCAAAACCGACTCCGATAATAGGCACGGTAAATTCAGCCATCGGGCCTACTTGGAAACCGGTAAAGTTTTTTGTATCCAAATTATCGGAAATATCTCCGGAAAAAGATACATTCGATAAATTTAATCCGGCTTTCAGACCGAATTTGAATTGAGCTTGCGCTGTTAAAGAAGAAAGGAATAATACTCCTAAAATTAATAAAATACTTTTTTTCATAATGAAAGAATTTTTAATTAGTAACTATAATAAAAAAATTGTATATTCGAACCAACACAAAATTCCGCGAATCGCGGAATTCCATGTCAGTGTTGATTTACTGTAAAACCAAACTGAACCAACCAAAGGCTGTCTGCTGGGTTTATAACACCAAGTTTGAATTTTAAATTACCTTTACCCTTAACCTTTAGTGAAACTTTTTTTGCCGGTTTAAACACATTATTAATCATATTGTTAATATTCCTATCCGCAAGATTCGTCCACTCTTCTTCTGTAACCAGATAAATATTGCGAACCTGTGCGGAATCGGCAGATGCCTTGATTTTATCGGTTGGCATGATATTTGAAAAATCATATTTACTAAACATATACTTTGTATCATGCTGGCAGATGTTCAGTTCATCGTTCCAGAAATTTTCGCCAGGTTTTGCGGCGCATTCTTGTTTTTGTCTTTCTTTTTCAGCCTCTACAGGATCTTCATTATTGCAAGAATTCGCTATAGGCATCAAAGCCAGCATTACCATAGGCACTAATTTTTTTAAATTGTACGGGGAGGTTCTTTTCATAATATGTATTTAATCTTTTAAAAAATAAGTGATTGTGGTAACCACACGCACTGTTTTAATGTGAGGCGAATTTTCATCGCTATTAAAAATGGACATTTGTCCTTGAGTAGCCGATTTGATTTTACCCAAAGAGCTTTCCGAATCTTTTGCAAACTTTTCGGCACTGATTCGGGCATTTTTAGTTGCTTCCTCAATCATTTCAGGTTTAATGAGATTCAATTGCGTAAATTCGTATTTAATCGGATTTTCGTATGAGCGATTACCCGAAAGAGCAACCCCATCTTTAATTAAGACGGTTATTTGCAAAATCAGTTCTCTTACTTGATCGACTTTGTCGCTTGTAACCGTAATAACAGAAGTTCCATTGTATCGATAACGCGATTGTAAATCAGAATATCTTTCTGTTTGATAATCCAAAATATCCGGAGGAGAAACCGTTATTTCATCATCCGTTATTCCATTCTCCTTCAAGAAATTAACCACTTTTTCATTATTTCGTTCAATGTTATTATAAAGATAGATCAAATTATTTTGAGCATCTTTAAACACAATCGGCCAAACAACTTTATTTGCCGAAACCTCTTTTTCCGATAATCCTTTAACGGATATAATCCGTTGGGATTCTTTAATTGATGTAATGCCGGCTTTAAGCATAAGTGCTCCCAAGAAAATACCTATACCTATAAATAATCCGCTCCAGCCATCTCCTCCGTTTCTCATAAAACAAAAATTTGTATCATTTTTTAATTCTGAAAAATATCACACCTGCTTATTCAAGCAGTCCGTTTAATCTTTATGAAACCGTAACAATATCCATACCAAATATGACGTAGAAAACTTCTACTACAATCTTTACCCGACAAAATTAGTAAAATAATTCCAAAAACAATAAACGTTGCGAAAAATGATATTTTTTTGGAAAAAATCGTCTCAAATATTTAAAAATATTGCCATTCTGTCAGAAAGTATTTTCAAAAACAAGTAGACTCATCGGCCGAACTTTGACATAAACAATGTAGGGCCATTGAAATCTTTTTTGAAATAAAAACAAAATGAAATAGTTTATTGTTCTCAAAATAGAGAATTCATTCAAATTCTCCCGAAAATATGTTTATATGTTAAAATGAGTTTGAAGCAGATATTCCGGACCGGCACAGATATTGTCTTGTTCTATTTCGCAAGAATAGAATTAGATTATACACAAAGTACTAAGTGATGGATGACATAATTGCAACCCAGATGGAAATAGTTATAGAAAAAAAAGCCATAAAACCCGAAGAAATCCTGAAAGAAAATCCGATACTGCCATTAAAAAACATGTTATTTTTTAATGGAGTGCCGACTCCTATCAATATAGGGCGGAAAAAATCATTGAAATTAATTCAGGATGTTAGAAAAAAAGGAGGAATATTGGGCGTTTTCTGTCAAAAAGACGCAAATACGGAAAATCCCGATTTCGACGATTTGTATCCTGTCGGGTTGGTTGCACAAATTATCAACGTGGTAAAGGAAGATAACGAAACCACAACTGTTTTGCTGATGGGCGAAAGGCGTGTTCATTTAGATAAAATTACTCAGGATGAGCCTTACCTGAAAGGAAAATTCTCTGTATTGGAAACGATTCATCCGGCAAAAAACGACAAAGAATATAAAGAACAATTGAAAACCATTAAAGAAAAGGTTTTACATATTCTTACTTACAAAATGGGATTGCCTGATTTTGTTCTGGATTCTTTGAAAAAATCAAAAGATCATAATTATATAGCGAATTTGGCCTTTACTTCGGTTGAATCGTCGTTGCCTCAAAAACAGAAGATTTTGGCAACCAACGACTTGAAAGACAGATACAATCAACTAATCTCTATGCTGGACTATGAAACGCAACTGATAGAGATTAAAGAATCCATCAGAAAAAAAACACAAGTTGATATTGATCGCCAACAAAGAGAATATTTTCTTCAACAGGAAATGAAAAATATTCAAGAGGCTTTGGGCGGAAACATTCAGGAAATAGAAATTAACGAAATAAAAGAAAAAGCCGAAAACATTCATTTCTCTCCTGAACAACGGACTGTTTTCGATAAAGAATTGAAAAAATTGGAACGATTGCATCCTCATTCTCCTGATTATTCTACACAAATGACTTATATTCAAACCATTTTATCGTTGCCTTGGGGACATTATACCCAAGATAATTTTAATCTGGCACACGCAAAGAAAGTGCTGAATAAAGATCATTTTGGAATGGAAAAAGTGAAAGAACGGGTTATTGAACATTTGGCTGTCTTGAAATTGAAAGGCGACATGAAATCGCCGATTATCTGTTTATATGGCCCTCCCGGAGTAGGGAAAACTTCATTGGGAAAGTCCATTGCCGAAGCTCTCAATCGTAAATACATGCGAATGTCTTTGGGTGGCTTGCATGATGAAGCGGAAATTCGCGGACACCGAAGAACTTATATCGGTGCAATGCCCGGGCGAATTATACAAGGAATACAAAAAGCAGGTTCTTCCAATCCGGTCGTTATTTTGGATGAAATCGATAAAGTGGGTCAGGATTATAAAGGCGATCCGAGTGCCGCTTTACTTGAAGTGCTTGATCCGGAACAAAATTTTTCTTTTCACGACAACTACCTGGATATGGATTACGATTTATCGAAAGTGCTATTCATCGCTACGGCCAATTCTTTGAATACGATTTCACCGCCTTTGCTCGACCGCATGGAATTAATTGAAGTAAGCGGATACATACTTGAGGAAAAAGTTGAAATAGCAAAAAAACATCTCTTACCCACGCAATTGGAAAATCACGGTGTTGCCAAATCGCAATTCGATATTCCGAAAAAAACAATGGAAGTATTAATCGAGTCGTATACCCGTGAATCCGGAGTCCGGGAGTTAAATAAAAAAATAGCAAAAATACTTCGGAAAGTCGCTCGCGCCATTGCCGAAGGAACCGAATATCCAAAAAAACCGGAAATTTCAGACCTTTATGATTTCTTAGGACCGGTGGAATACACAAAAGATAAATACGAAGGAAACGAATATGCCGGTGTTGTAACCGGTTTGGCTTGGACAGCAGTAGGCGGAGAAATATTATTCATCGAAACCAGCTTAAGTAAAGGGAAAGGATCAAAATTGACATTGACCGGAAATTTAGGCGATGTAATGAAAGAATCGGCCATTATTGCTTTGGAATACATTAAAGCTCATGCTTCTCAACTGAATATATCGGATGAAGTTTTTGAAAAATGGAATGTTCATATTCACGTCCCCGAAGGGGCGATTCCGAAAGACGGTCCAAGTGCGGGAATCACGATGACCACTTCGTTAGTTTCCGCTTTTACTCAACGAAAAGTCAAAGCTCATTTGGCGATGACCGGAGAAATGACACTTCGCGGCAAAGTGTTACCTGTCGGAGGGATTAAAGAAAAAATATTGGCCGCAAAACGAGCCGGAATTAAAGAAATTATTCTGAGTCAAGAGAACGAGAAACATGTAAATGAAATCAACGAAATATACCTGAAAGGATTGAAATTTCATTATGTGGAAGATATTCAAGAAGTTCTTGACATCGCACTGATGAACCGCAAAATCAAAAATGCAATAGAGATATAATTTTTTTAAAAGCTTTTTTAACGTAACATTTTTTTACAAAGATGTTACGTTTTTTTATTTTCAATTGTCAATAAAGTAGAATGGAAATAGAACAATATAAAAATAACATACTTCCTCTACGGAACAATTTGATTCAATATGCCGGAAACTTGTTGAACAACGCAGATGAAGCGGAAGATATTGTTCAGGAAGTTCTACTCAAATTATGGTATATTCGTTCGAAATTAAAGAATTACAAAAATTTGCCCGGATTAGCCATGACGATAACAAAGAATTTATGTATAAACAAATTGAATGATATACGAAATAAAGTAGTTTCCTTAGATAATTGTTTAATATCGTTTACAGACAACCAAACTCCACTTCAGCAATTGGAAGAAAA
>JAIRRK010000013.1 GCA_031256015.1 Dysgonamonadaceae bacterium | reverse complement strand
TACCGGTCCTTGTCCTTCGGCAACGATGGAGTGTACCGGAACGCCAACTACCGGTCGCAACTGTTTAGCGTGCGGTGCAAGAAAGACTAACGCTGTGAGTTAAGAGTTAAGAGTTAAGGGGTGCGGGCAGCAGCATCTCTTTTTTTTGTGCGTAGCGCAGGAGTGGCCTGCTCCATAGGCATTACTTGCCTATCATCTAGGCAGGCACTGCCTACGTACCATAAACCCTGCAAGGAGAGTTGCAGCCATCATGCAAGGAGAGTTGCAGTCGTCATGCAAGGAGAGTTGCAGTCGTCATGCAAGGAGAGTGGTAGCCATCCTCTTGTATCAAGATAAAAAAAAGAGGATGTGCCTGTACTGACACATCCTCTCATGCCTTAAAAGTAGATAACCGGATTAAATAATTCCCTGAGCCATCATCGCCTTAGCTACTTTCATGAAGCCTCCGATATTTGCTCCTTTCACATAGTTGATATATCCGTCTTTTTCCGTGCCGTATTTAACACATTGTCCGTGGATATCCGACATGATTTGTTTCAGTTTATTGTCGACTTCTTCTTTCGTCCAAGATAAACGGAGGGAGTTTTGAGTCATTTCCAATCCTGAAGTTGCCACACCTCCCGCGTTAGCCGCTTTTCCCGGAGCGTACAGTATCTTGGCTTTTTGGAAAACTTCGATGGCTTCCGGAGTGGAGGGCATGTTTGCACCTTCACTTACGGCAATACATCCTGTTTCGACCAAGCGTTTGGCGTCGTCGCCGTTCAACTCGTTTTGAGTGGCCGAAGGTAGAGCAATGTCTCCCGGTTCGGACCAAACACGGCCTCCCGGAACATATTTGCAACCATATTTTTCGGCATATTCGCGAATACGTCCTCTTTCTATATTTTTCAGTTCCATTACATAATCCAATTTTTCGCGGGTGATGCCGTCCGGATCGTAAATGTAACCGTCGGAATCGGATAAAGTGACCGGCAAGGCACCTAACTCGATTAATTTCTCGCAAGTGTATTGTGCAACATTTCCGGAACCGGAAACCAAGCATTTTTTGCCTTTAATATCGATATTCTTTGTTTTCAACATCTCCAATAAGAAATAGATGTTTCCGTAGCCGGTCGCTTCCGGACGAATCAAAGAACCGCCGAATTCCATTCCTTTTCCCGTAAGAACCCCTGTGAATTCTTTGGTTAATTTTTTGTACATTCCGAATAAATAAGCGACTTCTCGTCCGCCGACGCCTATATCTCCTGCAGGAACGTCGGTATCGGGGCCTATATGTTTCCACAATTCCAACATAAATGCCTGACAGAACCGCATTACTTCCGCATTGGATTTACCTCTCGGATGAAAATCCGATCCGCCTTTTCCTCCACCCATCGGAAGAGTGGTCAACGCATTCTTGAAAGTTTGTTCAAACGCCAGGAATTTCAAAATAGAAGGATTTACTGATGCGTGAAAACGAAGACCTCCTTTGTACGGCCCGATAGCATTGTTGTGTTGTATTCTATATCCCATGTTTACGTTTACTTTCCCTTTGTCGTCAACCCAAGTTACGCGAAAAGATGAAATTCTGTCGGCGATACATAATCGCTCAATTAAATTCGATTTTTCAAACTCAGGATGTTGATTGTAAACTTCTTCGATGGATTCTAATACTTCTGTTACTGCTTGAAGATATTCCGGTTCATTCGGAAATCTTCTTCTCAAATCATTTAAAACTTCTTGTACTTTCATTGATGATTAAAATTAAATATAATTACCTATATGTGATTTCGGTTGCAAAAGTAGTGAAATAATTTACACGCGCAAATGAAAGTTTTAAAAATATAACATTCTGATATTTCGCCGAGTGAAAAACGGCATATTATTCTTTTGTGTTATACATTTCTATAATCCATTAAATTGTAGTACTTTTGCGATCGATTGAAAAATAGAGCGTTAATTTTAATTTTTATTTGATAGATGCTGACAGTAGAGAAAATCGGAGGAACATCCATGTCTCAATTTAGTGATTGTTTCAACAATATCATCAAACGTAATCGTACGGAGGAAACCATGTATAACCGAATATTCGTGGTTTCGGCGTATAACAATGTGACCAATTGGTTATTGGAACATAAAAAAACCGGAGAACCCGGGGTGTATGCGAAATTTCTGAATAACGAAGAGTATGAGTCGGCAATGGACGAATTATGCGATAAATTGCTTAAAATAAACAGCAATTTTGAAAGCATCGGATTGAATTTGGCAGAAGCGGATAACTTTATCAAATATAGAATCGAACAGGCCAAAGTGTACCTGTCTTCGATGTATCAGGTAGTTGCTTCCGGATATGTGGAAAAGAGTAATATTTATTTGGCTGCTCGTGAAATTTTGGCCTCAATCGGAGAGGCTCATTCTGCGTGGAACTCCGTTAATATAATGAATAATAACGGAATTAATGCAACCTTTATCGACCTTTGCGGATTCAACGATAACGAGTCATTGACAATCGATGAACGTATTCATAAAGCTTTTCAGGAAATCGATTTCTCTAAAACTTTGTGTGTCGCCACCGGTTATACAAAAGGAACCGAGGGAATCATGAGAGCTTTTGACAGAGGTTATTCCGAAGTAACTTTCAGTAAAATAGCGGTGGACGTGAAAGCAGATGAAGCCATTATTCACAA
>JAIRRK010000211.1 GCA_031256015.1 Dysgonamonadaceae bacterium | reverse complement strand
TGACTTGTCCGAAAGTCAGAATAACAATGATGAAAACTGTCCCAAAAAAAGGTTTGAAAAATTCTCTTATTTGCATATTTCGAGTACAAATATACAATTAAATTCACGCAATCTGACAGCTATTTTTTCCTCGATAAGATTTCTTTGTATTTTTTGATATAAGTATGGGCGGTTACTTTCACATCATATTTTTCTTTCACTCTTCGGTATGCTTTTTCGGCAAGTTCGTATTTGTTTGGGTCATTCAAAATTTTTTCGATTATCTCCGCACAACTCACGGAATCATTTTTGCGAAAGAAATATCCGTAGTTGCCATTGTCGATGATTTCAAGCGGACCATCATTCTCTGATACTAAAACAGGAACTTTCGCCGCCATGGCTTCTGCGACAGTCAAGCCGAAACCTTCATAAATAGACGGTTGTATAAGCAAATCATACTCGTATAAATGTGAGAAAATATAGTCTTGTGTTTTTATACCCAAAAACGACACGTCTTTTTCTAAAGACATCTTTTTCGTCATTTCTTTCAGATAATTTTCGGAATTTCCTTCTCCTATCAGATAAAGATGTATATTGTCAAATCCTTTTTTCATTAAAATATCGAAAGCCTCTATGGCAATATGCTGTCCTTTTATCTGATGCTCTAAACGGGAAAGAATAACGATTTTGAATTTATCGGATAAATTACTTGTATGCTTGGATTTGATTAAATCTAAATTGACTCCATTCAGCACGACATCCGAATCCAATCCGGTTAAGTGTTTCATATTCTCCTTGACTGCATCGGATATAGCAAATCTGTACTTGAATCGGTCAATGTACTTTATATAACGAGGGTCCAATAATGAATGTTGGGTTACGCAGATTTTCTCCTTGAAAAACGACAAGAAAATAAAACGAACCATGGAAGGACAATGACAGTGAATAATATCCGGAGCTATTTTGAGAAGAGAATAATTTAATTTAAATAAGTAGAACGGATTTTTGTCGGAAACAGGTCTTTTTATAAGAATCAGTTCCACTTTATTATCCAATTTTTCTATCAATGAAGGCTCTATAAGATTGTTGATGACGACAAGAAAGATTTTATGGTATTTGGTTTGCTCATTGACAATATTAAGTACCATCGTTTCTATTCCGCCCATGGTCATCCCGTATACAACATGTACTATCTTCATTGATTTTTGAAATGAATTAACCGGTTACGAATTTTTAATTCTCGAATATGCAAAGATAGCTTTTCTGAGAAAAGCACCCCATTTCAACGAATATATTAATCGATAAATGAAAGGAATCTTGATGTTGTATTTATTTGCTGTTTCTACTATTTTCGAAACGTCATTGTATTCTCCCAATGCGGTACCAAGCACAAAGATTCTTTTTACTATTTCCGCCAATTTATTTTCTGAATGATATTTTATATAATCATCTTCAAAAAGGGCTACTTTTTGTTTCAAAGAATAATATTGTTTACTCATGGCCCCTTTGTTGTTCAAAAGAGTTTCTTTAGTAACCGAATCATGTCTGTTTCGCTCTCTTTTGGTGAGTATTGTTTTTTTAAATAATTGTCTTTCTCCGACTTTATATATTCGAAGAAAATTCAATCCTTCGTAAATTCTAAGGTGTTCTTCGAATGGATATTTCTTAAGTAAATCAGCCGACATAACATGAACAAAATCTAAATGTACTTTTTCAGATAAAAAGTCTTCGAAAGATAATTCTGTTACATCTTGTTCGAATAAGGGATTTTGGTTGATAATCTCCAGCCTGTCATCTTGAACAAATAAATAATGTTTATATCCTTGATTATTATTTATAAACTCATTCATCGTAAGAATAGCATTATCAACAAAATAATCATCACTATCCAAGAAGACGATAAATTCTTTTTCCGCATTTTGTATAGCATAATTACGCGCTGCATTGACGCCTCTGTTATTTTCAAATTTATGGTATTTTATTCCGGGATAACGATAAGCATATTCCTTTATTATTTCAGAGGTATTATCTGTTGAACCATCATCTACAATCCAATGCTCCATATTGGAATAATTTTGAGCAATAACGCTCTCGATACATCTTCCGAGACAATCCTCTCTATTGAAAACGGGAGTTACTACTGTGACGCCGGTTTTATTTTTCTGAAAATCAGTTTGTTTTTTTTCCATAGAGCATTTTTTTAATGATTCGCTTTATTTCAAAGATTGTTGACCTGAAAAAAGATAAAAACAATCCTTTTGCTTTATATATTAATCCGAATTGTGATTCTTCCGTAAAAGGGTGCCATTCATCAAAAAACAGATGGTGATTTTTCCTGTATTTCTTTTTGGAAGAACAAACTCTAAAAATGTTCAACCTCTCATAAGCGCCGTATCTCAAATTAATAATGTCATTTTCGGACTGCTGACACCCATTATAACTGATTTTAAAGGGTTGATCATCCAGATAAACACCCAAAACTTCTTTTACTTTAACGAAAGGGAAATGAATGGCTGCCCTTATTTGAAAATCAAAATCGGCGGAACACCTGAATTGTTCATCGTAATAACCGATGGTTTCATGAATGGATTTTCTCCACATCTGAAAACATGACATGTGGTAGGCTTTGAAAAAATCCTTTTTGCGATTGTGGGAAGGACTATTCGTTAATTCTCCTTCACAAACTCCATATACTTTCGAAACCCAAATATCTCCATAAGCGACGGCGGCATTCGGACAATCATCCAAAGCCTGAATCTGTTGAACAATACTTTCGGGAAACCGAACATCATCGACATTCCAAACAGTGATATACTCGCCTTGGGAAAGAGAAATCCCTCGGTTCCATGTTCTATATAAAAATTCTCTTTGCGGTATAATAATATGTTTGACAAAGCTTAATGACGGAAGATACGCATTTATTATTTCCATCTCTTTTTCATTCGGAGCATTGTGCAGAAGAAGCACCTCTATCATCTCCTTTCCTTCTATTAAAGAAAGAGCTTTCAGGTAATCTTCTATAAATAATTCGCTGTTGTATAGTGACGTTAAAACAGTTGCTCTTACGATTCTGTCTGAATGAGTATCCATGATAAATTAATTTAGCACCTTTTCCGATTGTATATTTTCTTCTTCCACCTCTTTTTTAACCAAACAATATGCTAATAAAGCGATTACAAAGGTATGTGGAAGATATAAATTTGCCGAGAAAAAAGAAATACCAAAAGAAAAAACAATAAATAAAAAGGATGCAAGTGCCAATTTGCTCTTATTTTTGTACTTATAAAAAGAAATCATCAGCACAATATACAGTAATACAAACAAAAACGTTCCGAAATAACCCAAATATAAAATTAAAAGAGAATAAACAATATCACCTGTGGCCAGTTGCACCGTTTTCCCGGTTAATTCTTCGATTAAGCCGACTTTAAAATCAAATCTCTTACCCACTGCTTTCGAATCTTCGGGATACAATCCTACCCCGAACACCTTGGAAGCCAAACTTTCCGAAACAAATTCCATTCGTTCTGCAAGGTGGGCCATTCGGAATGTAAACGTCGATTTAGCTAAATCTTCAATATCTATATCTACTTCTGTTACATCCTGAGTAAGAACTATTTTTATATCGAAAAAAGTTCGAGATGCGGCAAACTTAGAGCCGAAAAAAATGACAATAAACAAGAGACAAACGGCTCCCGCTGTCGCTATTTTCCATCTTTGTCCTTTCGATAAATTAATGAAATACGCAATACCTAAAGTGAAAAGAAAGAATCCGGTTAAACTTCGGTGAAAAGCCAAAACCAAAGCCGAAACCAAGATAATCGTTGTCGTTCTTTTTATCATTCCTTTATACGGATTGACAAAGAGAGCCGTAAACGTGAAGAAATAGAGCATGTCCGGCTGATTATAAAAACGTTGAAATCTAATTCCTCCGATAACCGTAGAAGTGACGGCCTGTTTGTTTAATATATTTTCTTCTATCACAAGTTGAAACAAATACAAAACCGATAATCCGACAACAATATTGAACAAAATAAACATTAAGCCCTTCAATTGTTCCTTTTTCATATCTCTGAAAACCAAGTAAACAGCCCAAAGGAAATAAATTCGTGTACTTTGTATAATCTCTTTTGTGGAAATGTGAAGGACAAATTTGCTGTAAATAACGGAACATAAAAGAAAAACGAAAAAACAAAGAAGAAACTTCAAAAAAGTATCCAATTTCAGATACCGTTTTTTCAATAAGACAACATCAACAAACAATATCAGTCCGAGTAATAAGATGGCGTAATCATGTCCTTTGGAAATACCGAAATTCGATTCTGTCATATCCTCCGGAATAAGGTTAAATCCCTGTGTCAAAAAAAAGAAAAAGATAAGCATTGCACAAGCTTTGAGGCCTCGTACATACAAAAAAACAGCTATCAGTATTAAAATAATAAATTCCATATCTTATTTATTCCAAATTCCTTCGGCATTACCTTTAACTAATTTATTCAATTGAATGGGAGCCCATATCATTCGTGGGATGTAAATGATAACGGGAGCCATTATGATACCTATCACGCCTATTCTATTTCCCAAATAAACGGCTAACGGAATGAAACAAACCATTTCAAATAAAGCACTGTAAAGTTGCAGTTTTATTTTTCCGGTTCCGTTTATGGGATAGATATTCAAATCCAACCAAACCATGGAACAAACGTACAAACAAACAACCAGCGACATCCAAAAAGAAATATCCAATACCTCGTCTTTCAACCATATATTAATCCAGAAATAATATAAAACCGGAGATAACGCCAAAATAATCAATTGAAGAATCAAGAAGTATCCGAAAAATTTCCTCAGATTCTTAACCGATTCCTGCATCCATTTATAGTCCTTTAATGTGTGAGCATCCGTGAATGCCGACCAATAAGGAATGATTACAATGGCCAACACATTCATTAAAATAGAGAATAATTTGAATGAAACATTGTACTTTGTTGTTTCTGCAGGATTTACAATGTACGTGATAAGATAAGATAAGGTGGTCGAAACAACAAACGCGGCGATGGTCAGAACAAAGAATTTTAGTCCCAAGTTTAATAAAACCTTCCCCAATTTGAAATCTACAAACCGAAAAGAAGGACGAACTTCTTTGTACCGAGTGCTAAATAAATAAACGGAGGCTATCAAAAAAACAATTACCGGAGAAAAACCGGCTACAAACCCTAATTTAGGAAGTGATGCCGGAGTTAATTTCGCTAAAAGAAAAACTCCAATCAAAGTGAGTAATTGCCCGAACATATCAATCAAAGAAGCTATGGCCGGACGTTGGTCCGCAATGACAATATTGCTCAGTAATTTCACGACGAAAAGCGTTCCGAAACTGAAAACGACAATCCAAGTCGTTTCATACAACTCCTGCAAATATTCGGGCGATACCTTCGGGAAAATGGCACTCCAATCCAAAAAAGGATTGATTAACGAAAACACCGCAAAAACAATCAACCAGAGTAAACCGATAATTGCATAAGTGGAACTGACATATTTTTTTGCGAGAAGCATATCTCCTTTTGCCTTTGCCTCAGCATATTTATTTTTCAGTCCGGACCCCAATCCGAAATCAAAAATGGCAATCCACATAACCATATTGGTCATTGTAAACCATATCCCGTTTCGTTCTTCGTTCACGTATCCGATGGTAAGAGGCATAAGCATCATTGTCATAAAAATAGTCAGTATTTTTATTCCGAAAGAGGCGAAAATATTCTTCTTTGTCAGAACGGTTCGTTCATTTCCTTTGTTAAGGAGCTGAACGATTTTTTTCTTAATGGGTCGAATCATTTATTTTTTTCGAACAAAAAGCCTCTTTTTGGGAAGGTTGTAAATAATCACTGCCGGAATAATCACTCCTCCGAACAAAACGATTAAGAATGATATTTTCATCAAATTGGGAGAAACCGGTTTATTTAACACGTAAGGTTGGTCCATTACTTTCAATTTGGGCAACAACGTGATTCCTTTGGCTCCAACCTGCTCTTTCATTTCGAGTAAAAATATTAAAATTTCTTGTTGAAGCTCTTGCTCCCGTCTTAATTGAACATAATTCTTTTCAATCTGAGGAATATCCCCTATTTTCCGGGAAAGTTCGTTCTCTTTGTTTTTAATATTATCTACCGTGATTTTCAGTCCTTTCCGTACATTATTCAACGATTCGATTAAATTCCGACGATACATATTCATCGATTCATCATAAGCACCCGGTAAGTTTTCCGTTCCCAAAGCGAATTCTTTTCGTCTTACAACTTCTTCATTATAAACAGTAATCATTCCGGCAAAAGCAGGATCGGCCGTTGATAAGCTGAAAGGAATTAAACTGTTTTTATTTGCGGGGTCTTCAACGAATTTGTTTATCATATCAACCAAATCAAGTTGCGTTTTCGCTTCCAAAAAGGCGGCCTGAATTTCCGCACTTTGAGTTAAATACATCTTCACATCGGCTTCTATTTCCGTGAGATTATGTTGCTTCTTGAAATCAAGAATTTGCTTATCGACATCATTTAATTTCTCGTTCGATTCGGCAATACGCGTGTTCAAAAAGTCAACTGTTTTGTTGGAAACCACTTTTTTATCTTTGTCCCATTCTTCGTTATAAACATCTATTACTTCCGCAATAAATTTCTTGGAGAAAGGGATGTTATCTGTTTTCATCGAGAGATGAATGATGTCGGAGGTTTTTTTCTCGAAATCAACCTCTAATCGGTTCTGATAAATTTGAGTCCAATAATCAAAACTTCCCCAAGACACGGAAATGTTCATCGGATATTCGTAGCGATTGAAATAAGGCGATTGAGAGAGTTCAAAATCTCCGAAAGGAGTTTGAACGATTCCGGGAAATGAATTCAGGGTATGATTTCCCAGTGTTTTAAATCCTCGTTTTACTTTTACTTTCACTTCTTCGGGAGTCACTTTCAATTGAAATGTCAATCCTCCTGTGATAGTATCCGAAACAGTGTCATCCGTTTTAAGCGTTACGGGAGATTGATCGTACAATGGCGTTTTCGAAAATCCGCCAAACTTCTTTTTCGTATAATTGAAATTAAGACTTTGCTTCTTGACAATATTTTTTATATATCCATGCGACTGCAACTTCAATGTTTCGTCTTCTATATTGGCCGAAGAACCTCTCCCAAAACCAAAAACACTCATCAAGGAAGAAGAACCGGAGGATGACATGGGGGCTCCGGATAATGATTCGTCGTGACGAATACTGACTTGAGCGTTGACTTGAAAAACTTTATCGGCCGTCAGGTAATATACCGCTCCCAAAAGAGAGCACACGGCAAAAGATACGATAAACACCGGCCAGTTTCTTAAGCAATTGAAGAAAATATCTTTGAGTTGTTCCAATTCTGTTTTATTTTGAGTTGTTTCCATTGATGTAATTGATAGAAGTGCAGTTATTATTTTGTTTTAAGCATAAGGAATAGCGACGAAATCAACGATACCGCCGTGAAAAGCAACGATATCATCGATAAGTTATAGTTTTCGGCGACACCGTAATTGGCCGATTTCTTTTTTGTGGCATTCGGTTCCACAACGATAAGGTCGCGTTGTTTCAGATAAAAATAGGGCGAAAAAATAATTTCGGGGTCGGTAAGGTCTATGCGGGCCGTTTCCAGATGATTGTCGGTTTCTCTCAACAGCAAAACATTTTTCCGATTTCCGTAGATGGTTAAATCTTCAACGCCTCCGAGCGCGTCAAAGATGGTCATTTTTTCTCCCGGATAAGAAATCCGACCCGGAGACTCCACTTCGCCCAATACCGTTACGAATGCCGAATCGATATTGACACTTACAATCGGATCGACTATGTATTTTTTCAACTTTTCAACCAAATAATCTCTCAATTCCACCCGGGTTTTTCCTTCGACATGAATTTTTCCCAAAACAGGGAAATAAATATCGCCGTTCGAGTCAACCACATACGTTTGAATACTTCCGGTTGCTCGCAGTTGGGTTTCTCCCGCAGACAAAAAACTGTTGGCCGGCAAATTAAATTGAGCAACTCTCTCTTGATTCGGCTCCGGAGAGGATACCGAAATAATAAGTTGATCTTGGTCTTGAAATTTATAAACCTTATCATCCAACGATAATTCCTTTAATTTATCTTTATAATCATCTATACCTTGCAGATACGCAATGTCTTTGGGAACCGACCGGCAGGAATACAAAACAAGAAGAAAAAAGGAGAAAAAAAGTAATTTAACTGTCTTCACAATGTTCAATAATTTATTAAAATTTACATAATGTACAAATAGAACGCAAATGTAATTCAATTAGTATAAAATCACAACATTTTTTATAGGGTTCTGCTTGCACACGGCTAAGAAGATTGCTGCGCTACGCGCCCCCCGCCACTCAAAAAACAAGGGACACAATCCCTTGTATCCCTTAACTCTTAACTCTTAGTTCTTAACTCTTAGTTCTTAGTTCTTAGTTCTTAGTTCTTAGTTCTTAGTTCTTAGTTCTTAGTTCTTAGTTCTTAACTCACAGACTTAGTTGTCTTTCTTGCAACGGACGCTAAACAGGGCCGACCAGTAGCTGACTCCCCGGTCCACTCCCTCGTAGGAGCAGCCCAAGTACCGAAGCCACGCGTTGAAGCCACTGTTGAAGCTACTCGACCAG
>JAIRRK010000037.1 GCA_031256015.1 Dysgonamonadaceae bacterium | reverse complement strand
CTCCGGTAAAAGCAACCCCAACTTATATAAACATGAGAACGATGATTTTTGAATAATGAATAATAAGTTGCCTTTACCTTTGCCGGAAAGAATTATATCTTTTTTATATGTTTCATGCTGTGTTTGGGCTTCCTGAGTCCCGAAGAGAAGCTATTTAAAAGTTCGAAGCGCGGGATTCTAACTTTATCCGATTTAGAGGCCTTAGACTGCCCATCACTACAAATAAGTTATACCCACGCTTCCTGCGCGAGCGTTTACTTACTTATCCTTGTAGTGATCGAAATTGTCTAAGTTTCTAAATCCAAGAATAAAAGCTAACGCTTTCTTTAATTAAAAATGTAAATTTATAAAATCGGTTTCTATGCTTTATTAAAAGAAACCGCGCAAAAATAGTGAAAATCTTTGAAAATACAATACCGTGCCTCTTTAAAATTATAAAAGCGGCTGCGCCGCCCAATGAGGTAATGAGGTAAGTTATAATATTATATCTGCTTGGCTACTGCGGTTGTTTTGTTATTAAAATTAGGTGGAAATGAGGTCTTTGCGCTACGCGCGAATCCATTCAACCCGTTCCGGGTTGTGCGGATAGGCGGGGTTCCCTGCCCCGGGTTGTCACCCGGGGTTACGCATATTCAACCCTGCGGGTTGGCTGCGCCGTACCTCCCAAAATTATAAAAGCGGCTGCGCCGCCGTGTCCGGCTGCGACGCCCGCTTTTGAAATCGCAGAATTTTCATATACTTTTGTACCTCCTTATCCTTGAAGCAATAAAAAAACATGACCGGAAAAGTAAAGAAATTCATAGAAGAACAAAAATTACTCGAATCCGAAAGACCCGATTCCAACACCAGGATAATCGCAGGATTAAGCGGCGGCGCCGATTCGGTTGTCCTGTTGTATATACTGCATCGCGCAGGGTATGAATGTCTGGCGGCTCACTGCAACTTCCATTTGAGAGGCGCCGAATCCGACCGCGACGAACAGTTTGCAAGGGAGTTGACGGCATCGTGGAACATCCCTTTTTTCAAACAGGACTTTCCGACCCGAACGGTCGCCTCCGGGAGAGGAATTTCGATAGAAATGGCTGCCAGAGATTTACGTTACGAATGGTTTGAACAGTTGCGGGAAGAACAACATGCCCATGCCGTTGCGGTAGCGCATCACCGGGACGACAGCATCGAAACCGTACTCCTGAATCTTATTCGCGGAACCGGCATCAAAGGCTTGACGGGTATAAAACCGAAAAACGGAAACATCATCCGCCCCCTGCTGTGCGTGTCGAAAAAAGAAATCCTGCAATTCGCCGGAAAAGAATCACTGCCTTACATCACCGATTCCAGTAACTTGCAGGACGAATACCTCCGGAACAAAATCCGCCTGACACTGATTCCGCTGATGCAATCCATTGACCCGGCTTTCGATACGTCGCTGCTCCGGACAATGGAAAATCTGGGGGAAACGGAAAAAATATACGACGAATACATTGCGAAAGCCAAAGAAAAGGTATTCCATCCCGTAGAAAAAACGATTGATATTCCGGCGTTGCAAGCATTAGCGTCGCCCGAACCGGTATTGTTCGAAATCCTGAAAGACTACGGTTTCGGTCCGGACAGGATCCGCAACGTAGCCGCCGCCATAAACAGTCAGCCGGGAAAAGAATTTTATTCTTCCGGATACCTTTTAGTAAAAGACAGGACCCGGTTTCTTTTGTCGTCGCTTGAACAAAAAGACGGCAAAAACAGTTATGAAATAAGTGAGAACAGGAACGAAATACGGCAACCGTTGCCTCTTCGTTTTACATTTGAGCCTGTTTCCGGAAAATTTGAAATCATAAAGGATGCGAAAACAGCCTGTTTTGATGCGGATAAGTTGCAGTTTCCCTTACGGCTACGGAAATGGGAAAAAGGCGACCGGTTTGTTCCTTTCGGGATAAACGGCTTTCAGAAATTGAGCGATTACTTCAATAATCACAAGTTCAGTAAACCACAAAAAAAAGAAACGTGGTTGCTCTGTTCGGGAGACGATATTATTTGGATTGTAGGCCACCGGACAGACAACCGGTACAAGGTAAACGACGGAACAAAAAGAGTGTGTGTCTTTAAACTTTTTTGAAAAATGTTTGCGTTAAAGAAAAATCTGCTATATCTTTGCGCCGAAATATCTCACACATATTTAGAAAATAGCATTATCGCAAATTTTATCCCGCACTTTAGTATATATTTTAATTAACACATATATTTATTTTATGCAGAAATACAATATTTTGCAACTCAAAGAAATGGATCAAACCGATCTAATAGCATTAGCGAAAGAATTTGGTCTGAATAGAGTCGAAAAATTACAAAAAGATGATCTTGTTTATCAGATTCTGGATCAACAAGCCATCGTAAATGCGGCCAAACAAGCGCAAGCAGTGGCCGGAAAGGAAAATGAAGGTAAAAAAATCAATCGGAAGCGATCGCCAAAGGTAACGAAACCAACAAAAGCAAGCCAAACAAAACCGGTTGTGAAAGAAGAAAAAACAGAAACCAATACGCCGCCGGTAACGAATGAAAAGGCGGACAAAGAAAAAAACAAAGAAGGAAACAAAGAAAAAAAGCAACAAAATAAAAGGAGCTTGAAAAAAGAAGAAAAAACGCAAAAACCATTAGAAGTTAAAAATGTTACTATGGATGTTATCACAAAAAACGAAGAAGAATTGAAAGAAAAAAAATCTCTTAACGAAGTTACGCCCACCCTTCCTCCTAAAAAGAAGAGAGAAAGGATTCCGGTTCTTGTTACCGCCAACCTGAAAGCAGATTCGGAAACAGCCGGCGCCGGCCCGGTTGCCGAAACAGCGACAAAAGAACGTCCGGCAAAAGAAGAAACACCGGATGTAAAAGAAGAAATTAGGAAAGAAGAAACCTTAATAAAAGAGGAAGTTGTAAAAGCCGAACCGGTAAAAGCGGAAAAAACGCAGGACGAACCGGCGGGTTCCGGAAAATTGGTTTTCAGGCACAGCCCGGAAGTAAACAGTGTGATGGAACAGGTGCTGTTTGTGCCGAAAAAAGATTTGCAAAAACAAAATCAGCAAACGCAGGTCATTCAAAAAAATAATCCGGGCAACAATAATAATCTCCCTAAGAATAAAAATGTAAATGGGATTCAGGCGCCGAAAGATAAAACATTCGATTTTGATGGAATATTGACGGGAGCCGGCGTTTTGGAAATCATTCAGGAAGGATACGGATTCCTGCGTTCGTCGGATTACAATTACCTGTCGTCGGCAGATGATATTTATGTTTCCCAATCGCAGATTAAACTGTTCGGACTGAAAACGGGAGACGTGGTAGAAGGTCCTATACGGCCACCGAAAGAAGGAGAAAAGTTTTTCCCATTGGTAAAAGTGGATCTTATCAACGGGCTGCGTCCCGAAGCAATCCGCGACCGGGTTCCTTTCGATCACTTAACGCCTTTATTTCCGGATGAAAAATTCAATCTCACCCGCAGCATGAGTTCGAAAGTGATGGATAAAATTTCCCCCCGGGTGGTGGATCTGTTCTCACCGATCGGAAAAGGCCAACGCGGACTGATTGTCGCGCAACCCAAAACCGGTAAAACGGTGCTTTTGAAAGATATAGCAAACTCCATAGCATGGAATCA
>JAIRRK010000184.1 GCA_031256015.1 Dysgonamonadaceae bacterium | reverse complement strand
CTCCAATGTTCGTCAAACAATGAATGCCCAGGGATACACGGAAACATGGTTCAACTCCGTCACCCGATATGTGATGTGCAGGGTAATTTACCGGTTGAACAAGGAGCCTAAAAAGTAGAGGACAGGATGATCAAGTTTTCACACTCATTTTCGTTTACCCGTCAATTTGACCAGATGGATTGAGGTCCAATAGCATAGTCCTCAGAAAGGATACCTTCTTCAACAAATAGAGAATATTGTTCTTTGTTAGAAGCACTTATTTTATTTGGATATGTACCATGACCATCCTTATAAATCATTACATAGCCTTTTCCGTTATTAGGTTCAATATCCATAACATATTTATTATTAACACCAAACATTATCCCATTGTTTGTCGTAGTTAAAATACTCTTATACCATAAAGTATCCGAATCAGACTTAAACCACGAACTATCAACCGCAAGGTTAATACCTCTGTTATCACTGATATTAAAAAAACTGTTTTCTAATCTTAAATTTCCATATATATGTAACTTTGCAGATGGATTTGCAGTTCCTATTCCAACATTTCCAGATTTGTGTATGAATAAATCAGTTTCATTTACGGTAGTACCTCTATTTTATTTATTATATCATTATTCCTATTTGCTAATGGAATATCTTACTCGCAAGAAATTTTTCCATTAACCAATGTTAAATAGACAGGAGTACACAGTATCAATGAATTTAATAATCATTACGGATTAGTCAGTTTTATGGGACATGGCGGTACTACAAATGTGGCGGTCATAAATATTAATTGATCCAATTTCAAAATACAAAATAAGGTCATTAAATAATGGATATGCAGGATGTTGTAAAATAGATGGAAATGGATTTGATAATATGACCAATGTGGATCACCCTTCAATTTATTATTCAATATCATGTGAAACCATGCCTTTTGATAATTATCATAAATGCTTATCCGCAAAAATACCCCTAATCTAAGTCTTGAAATTCAAATTAGGCAATAGTCATTTCATCAAGGATATATTATTTCAAATTCGGAACCTAACTCTACTTCAAAATCACTGATTATGTTAACTTCACCTGCTGTATCAAGGATTAGTTTTGCTCCATTTTGTACTTTGACGTTTTGTACGTTTATCACTAGAAATAGCTTTAGAACTGATTCCCGACATGGTAGTCAGCGATGTAATGATGCCGGTAATGGATGGGATTACTTTCTGTCACAAGCTAAAGAACGATATGCGAATCAGTCATATCCCGGTCATTCTTCTGACGGCGCGGACGCTTGCCGATTCCATCATCGAAGGGTTTGAATCCAGAGCCGATGACTATCTGACAAAACCTTTCAACGAGCGTGTATTGTCGGCACGGATAAATAATATCTTGCAAAGCCGTCAGGAAATCAGGGAACGTGTCCGCCGAGAAATGATTCTCAATCCTCACAAAAAAGTCAAAGCACTGACCGGAATGTCGGCAATCGGCTTCGTAAAAGACTTCCGGCTGAAAAGAGCGGCGCAGTTGCTGTTACGGAACGAACTCCTTATCACGGAAATAGCCTATATGGTAGGGTATTCCGAAAGGCGCCATTTCAGTATGGATTTCAAAAGAAAGTTCAATCTTACCCCAAAAGAGTATTTTGAAAGACATAAAAACAGTAAAAGTTGAATACGATTTGGCATATTTTTGTATTCCAAAAAGAAATTTTCCGTACATTTGCATACAAAATCTCTTTACGGAAAATGAAAAAATATATCTCGGATTGGATTATCAAAGAAATCTCTTTGTTAAACGATAATCATTGCTTATTAAAGCTCTATTTGGAAACGGAAATTCCCGATATTTATCCCGGTCAATTTGTGCAAATCAAAATAGAAAATGCGGAAAACGTATTTCTTCGTCGACCAATATCAGTTCATTATGTAGATAGAAAAAATAATGAGCTTTGGCTGCTGATACAGATTGTGGGAAAAGGAACCAAAAAATTAACCGAATTACATCAAGGAGATAAATTGAACCTTGTTTATCCTTTAGGAAACAATTTTACATTACCTGAAAACTCCCAAACACCTTCTAAGTTTCTTTTAATCGGAGGCGGTGTGGGTATCGCACCTTTATTATATTTAGGTGCTTTTTTAAAAGAAAACGGTTGGGAGCCTACTTTTCTTTTGGGAGCCGGATCGGCCAAAAATTTAGTTCAACTGGAGTATTTTAACCGATTAGGAGAAGTTCTGATAACAACCGAAGATGGAAGTTTAGGCGAAAAAGGCTTCGTAACCAATCATTCTTCTTTATTGCGCGGAACGGCCGATTTTATTTACACTTGTGGCCCCAAAGCAATGATGATGGCTGTTGCGCGATATGCTAAAGAATATAATATTCCTTGCGAAGTGTCTTTGGAAAACCACATGGCTTGCGGAATCGGAGCTTGTTTATGTTGTGTGGAAAAAACAACAGAAGGAAATGTATGCGTATGTACCGAAGGGCCGGTATTTAATATAAATAAATTGTCATGGCAAATTTGAAAATCAATATAGGAGGATTGGAATTTAAAAATCCGGTTACAACTGCTTCCGGAACTTTCGGATACGGCATCGAGTATGCCGATTTCATGGACTTATCAAAGATAGGCGGAATTTTCGTTAAAGGGACAACCATTCATCATCGCGAAGGAAATGATTATCCGCGAATGGCTGAAACTCCATCCGGAATGTTAAATGCCGTCGGACTTCAAAACAAAGGTGTCGATTACTTTATCTCTCATATTTATCCTCAAATAAAAGACATTGACACACACATTATGGTTAATGTAAGCGGATCAACTATAGAGGATTATGTTGCTTGTGCCGAAAAAATAAACGAATTGGATAAGATTCCGGCCATTGAATTAAATATTTCCTGCCCGAATGTAAAGCAAGGAGGAATGGCTTTCGGAACAAATTGTGCCTGTGCATCGGAAGTGGTGAAGGCCGTTCGACAAGCGTATAAAAAAGTATTAATCGTAAAACTTTCTCCGAATGTAACAGATATCACCGAAATAGCAAGAGCTGTTGAAGCCGAAGGAGCCGATTCGGTTTCTTTAATCAACACGCTAATGGGAATGGCCATTGATGCCGAGAAACGAAAACCTGTTTTATCAACTGTAACCGGAGGTTTATCAGGCCCTTGCATAAAACCAATTGCTCTTAGAATGGTTTATCAAACGCATAAAGCCGTTAAAATTCCCATTATTGGCTTAGGCGGAATATCAAA
>JAIRRK010000166.1 GCA_031256015.1 Dysgonamonadaceae bacterium | reverse complement strand
CGGGCTGTCTGAGCGAAGCGAGTTCCCGGATTTTAGCCGACCAATCGCTAGCGGGTCGCCGAAAAGCCAAGCCTTGATTTTTCTTGCTTCTTCTTTGTATCAAGACAAAGAAGAAGATTCAACCTGCGCTGCGCGCAGCTCGGGGTGACAGATACAGCGCAGGGGTAACGGCTCGGAGGTGAGTTATTTTAACGTTGTTTTAAATGGTAAAATATTGAAATGACCAAAAATCCGCGTATCTTTGCAAACTTACAGCAGGGATAAGTAAAATTATTTATTAAAAAGGAATAAAAAGAATAAATGAACGAAACACAAGTTTTAGTAAACACAATAATTGACGCATTACAAGAAAAGAAAGGGAAAAAAATTATTACACTCGACTTAACCAAAATAGAAACTGCTATTTGTAAATACTTCGTTATAGCAGAAGGAAGCAGTTCTACGCAGGTTTCCGCCTTATCCGATTCGGTATGGGATAACGTATATGAAACTTTAAAAGAAAAGCCTTTAGGAGCCGTAGGAATGAAAGAATCTCAATGGATAGTAATGGATTACGGAACTGTTATGCTGCACATTTTTATCCCGGATATTCGGAGTTATTATAATTTGGAAAACTTGTGGGCCGACGCTGATATTACAGAAATTCCCGATATAGTATGAGTAAACAGAAAAATATGAATCAAAATAGCGGAAATAAAACTCCTCAAGATAAAAAGCCGGTCAAATTCGGCATGAATTGGGTGTATATCCTGATTTTTATCATGTTGGGAGCCATCTTTCTTACGAACAGAGATGCTTCCACGAATAAAGAAGTCGATTGGACTGCGTTCCGGAAACTAATGCGCCAAAATTCATTCAGCGAATTATCGGTTAATCTGAACGACAATAAAGTAACGGCTAAAATAAAACCGGAGTTCGTCCAATCCGTATTGGGTACGGATTCCGTTACTACTCCCGGTTACTCGCTTTTGGGAAAAACAGAGCCTGTTATATCGGTAATCATTCCTTCTCCCGACAGGTTCTCCGATTTTTACGATGCAACGGTTGAACAATACGAAATTGATGCAAAAGTAAAGTACGACGAAGGAGGTAGTCTGTTGTGGTCTATTCTTCTAAACCTGCTTCCGATATTCCTGTTGGTATTCTTATGGGTAATCATCATGCGAAGAATGTCGGGCGGCGGAGGCGGAGGAGTTTTCAATGTAGGAAAAACAAAAGCTCAAATCTACGATAAATCGTCTCCGGATGCGCAAAAAGTAACTTTCAAAGATGTTGCCGGTTTGTCGGAAGCCAAACAAGAAGTGGAAGAAATTGTCGACTTTTTGAAAGAACCGATAAAATATACCAATTTGGGAGCTAAAATACCGAAAGGTGCTCTTCTGGTAGGACCTCCGGGAACAGGAAAAACACTTTTGGCCAAAGCAGTAGCCGGGGAAGCCGAAGTTCCTTTCTTTTCTCTTTCAGGGTCGGATTTTGTTGAAATGTTTGTCGGTGTAGGTGCTTCAAGAGTAAGAGACCTTTTCCGTCAAGCCAAAGAAAAGGCACCCTGTATCGTTTTTATCGACGAAATTGACGCCGTGGGACGCGCCCGCGGAAAAAATCCGAACATGGGCTCGAACGACGAACGAGAAAATACTTTAAATCAACTGCTTACCGAAATGGATGGTTTCGGCTCGAATAGCGGAGTGATTATTTTAGCGGCAACCAATCGGGCCGATATATTGGATAAAGCGTTGTTGCGGGCAGGTCGTTTCGACAGACAAATAAATGTCGATTTGCCTGAATTGAATGACAGAAAAGAAATCTTTATCGTTCATTTGAGAAATATCAAAATAGACGAGTCGGTCGATACCGAATTTCTGGCACGTCAAACTCCCGGATTTTCAGGGGCGGATATCGCAAACGTTTGTAATGAAGCAGCCCTGATTGCCGCTCGTAACGGAAAAGAGTTTGTTCAAAAAGAAGATTTCATGAGTGCTGTCGACCGAATTGTCGGAGGTCTGGAAAAGAAATCAAAAGTAACAACCGTTGAGGAACGCCGAACAATTGCTCTACACGAAGCCGGACATGCAACTTTAAGCTGGATGCTGAAGTATGCCAATCCGCTGGTGAAAGTAACAATCGTACCGAGAGGGAAAGCGTTGGGTGCGGCATGGTATATGCCGGAGGAACGACAAATCACCACCTACGAACAATTGCAAGATGAAATGTGTGCCACTTTGGGCGGTCGGGCAGCCGAAGAATTGTTCTTGGGAAAAATATCGACAGGTGCCGCAAACGATTTGGAGAGAGTAACCAAACAAGCTTATGCCATGGTGGTTTATTACGGAATGAGCAAACGGCTTCCGAATTTGAATTACTACGACGCCAGCGGACAAGATTGGGGCTTCAATAAACCATATAGCGATGAAACGGCTCTTATTATCGATGAAGAAGTAAAACATATCATCAATGAACAATACGGGAGAGCCAAAGATATTCTAACCGAATACTCCGATAAGCACAGAGAACTCTCTGAGGTTCTTTTGGAAAAAGAAGTGATTTTTGCCGACGACTTGGAACGAATTTTCGGCAAACGAAAATGGCAATCCCGTTCACAGGAAATTTTGGAACAGCAAAGCCTGAATAATCCCGATAAAGCGGCGATAGAGTTGTTGGACGCAGATAAAGATAAAGATAAAGATAAAGAAGAAAAAGCTTCAAATGACGAAAAAGACGAATGAGTAACTTTGCAAAAAGAACATTAACAGGAATAGTTTACGTAACATTAATTGTTTTGTCTATTCTATTGAGCCGATACTCATTTCTGTTTCTGTTTTCCATTGCAATTGTTCTCTGTCTCCGGGAGTTTTACGGATTGGTTAATGCTCAAAAGAGGGCACGCGTCAATCCTTGGTACAACTGTTTGGGAGGCCTTTTGCTGTTTATTTCTGCCTTTTTATATGCTTCCGGGATTTTCCCTCTTTATATTTTCTTCCCTTACCTGCTCTATATTGTTATTATCTTCATTACGGAACTGTACGAAAAACAACAAGATCCGATTACACACATGGCCTATATATTTTTAGGTCAGTGTTACATTGCTTTGCCCATTGCTCTACTGAATCTGATTGCTTTTCCCGAAACGCTTTCCGGAGAAATTGTTTACTATCCGATTATGATTTTGTCGCTGTTTGTTTTTATTTGGGTGAACGACACGGGAGCTTACATCATCGGGATATTATTCGGGAAACACCGCTTGTTTGAACGAATCTCTCCTAAAAAATCGTGGGAAGGTTTCTTTGGCGGTTTGTTTTTTACGGTGGCTTCGTCTTTTGTTTTTGCTTATTTTGAACCGAATATTCCCTACTTTCATTGGATAGGACTATCCGCGATTGTTGTTGTTTTCGGAACTTGGGGCGACTTGGTCGAATCGCTGATGAAAAGAACGTTAGAAATAAAAGACTCCGGAAATACGATGCCCGGACACGGAGGTTTTTTAGATCGCTTCGACAGCTTGCTTTTAGCTGTTTATGCCGTTTTATTCTATGTACAATTATTTATTCGAAATTAAAGATTATCGATATCATGCGCGATTTCCCTTGAGAAATTGCATCGGAATATTTCAATAATCTTAAATCCGTCAAATCCGGCCGATTATGTTCTACGGCATCTCTCAATCCGAAGCTGAATCGAATTTCCGGTGCCACTTTGATAATCGGAAGATAAAAATCGCATCCGATTCCGATAGTCAAACCGCAATCCAACGATTTCATGTAAACAGCCTGATCCGGCTGACGGCCTAAATCGAGAGCCACATAAGTTCCAACAATAACATAAGGACGATAATTATTCAAACGTACCGAACGAATTTTCAAATCCAAAGGAAGAGTCAAATAATTCGAGCGGCTCGAAACTTTGAAACGCTTATTTGTATTTTGTTCCACAAACTCAAAACTTTTATCTCCGAAATGCAGCATCGGATTAAATCGAAGATTCATGAACGGGTTCAGATATAAATCACTCAATAAACCCACACTGAAACCGGGCGAATAATCGGGAATGGTTGCAAACCATGTTTCGTTTCCATTGGCTATTTTGCCCGAATTGGTAATAATCATGTCTTGAAAATTGAGTCCGACACTGATTCCGAAATGATAAAGCTTTTGATCACCGTAAGGCTGATGCTTTACTTTTCGGGTTTGTGCGACAAGGAAGTGACTAATCCCCAGTAAAAGAAATAATATATACAGTTTCTTTTTCATAAATAATCCTTTATCATTAACGATAAAATCAATTTCTTATTGTTTTATCGGAAGAATAAAGACTCTCGGTGGATTAATCCGCTGATGAATCAAAAAATCATTCTACACGAGTTTCGTTTTTGAAATCATAAAGTGTTTCTTTCATTAATTCCGCGATGGATAACTGATAATTAATGTAGGCATTCAAATGAGATATGTAAGCATTATTCAAGCGGTTTCGTTCCAGAGCCAAAGACTGACTGTCAATGTCTCCATCGGAGTAACGCTGCAAAGTGATGTCGAAACTTTTCTCCGCCACAGCCACATTTTTTTCCAATAATTGCAAACGCTTCAGATTGCTGCTGATACTTGCGGCCAAATTGCGAACAGCGGTTTCAATGTTGCGTTGCGTTTCCTCTTTTCGATATTCGTTGTATTTCAATCGGGCTTCCACAACTCTCACTCTTGCTCGATTTTCTCCAAAGTCCAAAAGCGGTATCGATACAGTAAATCCGACACCGAAACTCGGTCTTCGGGCCCAAAAATTATCATAAGAATCTTTTAAGGAGTTTGAAATATTGAAATCCTCTCTTGAGAAATTGGTTCCTGTTTGTTCATAATAAGCATCAATACTTCCTTGAGGCAATCCTTGCATTTTTTGTTGTTTAATCGACATTTTATTTAACTCGATGTCGATATCCCGCTCTCTTAATTCGGTTCGGTTTTGCATTGCCTTCATCACCGCTTCTTCCGGATCAACCTGAATTATTTTGTAATCCAAATTACTGCTTAAAATGACACTGTCATCCAAGTTAATCCCAATCAATTCTTTGAAAGAATTAATACTTGAATTTTGATTTAATATGGCCATATCGTAACCGCTTTGAGCTTCGGCTAAATCGACTTCCATTTGCAAAGCGTCTACTTCTCGAATCAATCCGGCTTCATACTTGTTTTTGGAAATCTCATAAGCTTCGGCTTGTCGTTGTAAATTAGACAAGGCAATCTCGGTTTGTTTTTGATTTGAAAGTAATCGGTAATAAGAATTACTTACATTATAGGTCAATTCCAATTCTGCTCTTTGATAACTTTTCCCGGATCGTTCGTATTCCAAACGCGCATTTTTCAAATCGGAACGAATTTTACTGTATCCGTAGAGGATATTCAAAGGTTGCTCGAAACCGATTCGCGTGTTTAATCGGGATGAACGAAACATATCGTCATAATCTTTATACGTCGATAAATCTGTTCTCAAATAAATATTTCCATCCATCGGCAAAGGCTGATTCATCGACAATCGACCCTCGTAGGCCAGTTGTTTCACGGAATAAAAAACACCTGAAGTATCCGATCTTTCTCTGACTGTTTCCTGATAATTCGGCAATGTTAAATTTAACGATATGTGCGTTTTTAATCGACTTGTTGTTGCTTTCAAATTTTGCTCCGCTATTTTCATTTCCTGAGCAAGGAGCAACATGGAATAACTTTTTTCTTTCGCAATTTCGATACTTTGCTCCAAAGTGAGATGATAAACCTCTTGAGAAAAAGCATTTACCGACGTGATAAGAATTGCGAACGAGAACAATAATTTCTTCATAACCAATTAAAATAAGATTAATTAAATTGAGTAAAATCGGGATTAGGATTATCCGAATGGATTGTTCCGTCTTTTATATAGATATTTCGATGTGCATAATCGGCAATTTCCTGTTCGTGAGTGATTAGGATAATCGTGTTTCCTTCCTGATGCAATTCGTGAAATAACCGCATAATATCCACTCCGGTTTGAGAGTCTAAAGCTCCTGTCGGTTCATCTGCCAGCAGTATTCCCGGGTTAGTTACCAGTGCACGAGCAATGGCAACTCGCTGCCGTTGACCTCCGCTTAATTCGTTCGGTTTGTGATTCATTCGGTCAATCAATCCGACTCTTTCCAAAGCTTTCATTGCTCTTTTTTTTCTCTCCTGAGTAGGAGTGCCTGAATAGAGAAGCGGCAATTCCACATTTTGAAGCGCATTTAATCCGGGTAACAGATTAAAATTCTGAAAAATAAATCCGATTTCTTTATTTCTCATTACCGACAATTGATCGTCATTCAAAGTACTGACGTCCACTCCATTAAAAAAATAATGTCCATGGGAAGGCGTATCCAGACATCCCAGTATATTCATCAGGGTAGATTTGCCGGAACCGGAGGGTCCCATAATGGCAACGTATTCATTTTTGCGGATTTGTAAATCAATATCCCGCAAAGCCGGAATTTCTATCTTCCCCATTTCATAATTTTTCGTCAAACGAGCGATTTCAATCAATGGTTTTTCTTTTTTATTCATGTCGTATCGAATCAACAGGTTTAAGATCAGCCGCATTTTTGGCCGGAAGATAGCCGAAACTGATTCCGACTATTACCGAGAAAGCAAACGCAATAATGATGGAGTAAATCCGAATATAAGTACTTACATCCGTAAAAAGGGAAACAATCAGCGACAGAGCAATTCCGAGTAATACTCCGATTATTCCCCCGGTGATACTTATTGCAACCGCTTCGGTTACGAACTGGCTCATAATATCGGATTTTTTCGCTCCGATGGAACGCCGAATCCCGATTTCACGAGTCCGCTCCATTACTGTCGCCAACATAATATTCATAATTCCGATTCCTCCCACAAGAAGCGATATAGCAGCAATGGCTCCCAGTAAAAAATTATAAATCCGACGTTCTTTTTCTTCTTGTTTAAGCAGTTCGTAAGGTATCACGATGCTGTAATCCGCATTATTGAAATGGTGACGTTTCAGTATTTCATTTACAAGAGTCGACGTTTCCATCAGGCGGGAAGAATTTTCAACCTGCATCGTGATTTGCTGTATTTCGCCGGTCAATACATTTTCTCGCGAGAAACGATTCAAAAAAGTCGATAAAGGAAGGTAAACATCCGTATTTAAATCGCGGGCAGCTAATTCTCCGACAGTTTCCGTAAACAGCGTTTTCGATTCAAACACTCCGATTACTTCCATCCATTGGTCGTCAATCTTAATTAATTGTCCGATAGGATCTTCCTTTTGGAACAAAGAACGAGCGACTCCGGCTCCGAGTATACAAACTTTCAATCGTTGATTGTAATGTTGTTCATTTATTGATTCTCCTTTAGCCATTTTATAATTCATCATCACCGGATATTCCGGAGTAATTCCTATCACCGTTGATTTTACCGATTTATCGGTATAGCGAACATCGGTGTTTATTTCGGCTTGAGAAGCTATCCGCTGAACTCCGGGAACAATTTGGGAAATAACTTCCGCATCTTTTAACGACAATCCTTGAGAGAATTTTGCTCTGACTTCTTCCAATTCTTCGTCCGAAAGAGTTTTTTCTCTGACAATAATATTATTCACTCCTAAATCTTGATATTTCGCAATCGCTTCTCTTTTTGCTCCTTCTCCGATGGAAAGCATGGTAATTACAGATGCAACACCAAAAATGATTCCGAGCATTGTTAAAAAAGAACGAAATTTATGATCAATCAATCCACTAATTGCCAAACGCACATTTTCTTCTAACTGCATGATTTATTCGTTTTGTAAATATTCGCAACTGACAGTCATTCCGGGTTTTAGTCTTTCGTCCGATTGCAGAATTTTAATTTCCACATCAAATACTTTTTGACGAGAACCGGGTTCTTTTTCGTGACAAAGTTTTCCGATATAGCTTACTTCTCCATCGAAAGCCAAATCCGGTACGGCATCCATGCGTACAATCACTTTTTGGCCTTCGTAAATATCCAAGAAGTCGGTTTCATTTATTGAAGTTGTTACTTTCATGTATTTCAATTCAGGAACATTCGCCATATTGTTTCCGGTATAAACATTGTCTCCTATTTTTATCATTTCATTTGTTCGCCAATTTTCTCCCACTTGGAAAACGCCGGAAACCGGAGTCCGAATAGTTAGTCGAGGAAGAATGGAATAAGCATTTTTTATTTGATTTTTAAGTTGAAGAACGCGGATTTCTTGTACCTTCAAATCGGATGCTGCAATTATTTCATACAAGTTCATCTTCTTTTCTTCTTTTTCCAATTGAATTTGTTCTTGTTTGAACTCCAACTCTTTAATCTTTCTTTGACGTTCCGATTCAAACCGGGAGGCTTCAATTTCCAATTTCTTCATTTCAAAAGAAGCTTGTTGATTTTTGATATTTGAAATCATTTCATTTCGTCTAATATTCTGGTCAACTTTCAGTTTTTCCAAATTAGCCATTTGAGTTTCCAAATTGCTTTCCCATTCTATGATTGATTTTCTTATTTCCGCCGGATCTAATTGTATGATTGAATCGCCTTTTTCAATCAGGCTTCCATGTTCCAACAGTCCGATGATTCGCATTTCGTACCAATATCTTCCGTATCTTTCCAAAGGGAAAGCGATTGAATTGATAGCATTCAACTGACCGGTTTCTACAATTTGTTTTTGGAACCCTTGTCTTGAGTTTTCTTTCGTCGAATCTCCTTTGTTACACGAAAAAACAATCAATAATAATCCCGACAAAAGAGTTAATCCTTGAATTATTTTCCTGTTCATAATTCGTTTGTTTTCCGGGTTTCAGACTCCGCCTGTATGAACGGGTTGAGCAATGCGAGTTTGTCTTTTTCGTTTACCCCTTTGGTGATTATCACATAATCGGAATTACGCTGTCCTGTTTCCACTTCCACTTTATCGTATCCTGATACGGATTTTTTATATACAAAATTTTTATCTCCTTCAGAAAACAATGCTTCCAACGGAATATAAACAACATCATCAATTTCTTCGATTAAAATACGACAACTTACAGTCAATCCCGGAAGCAGATTTTTATCTGTTTCGTTCAACAATACCTCAACCGGAAACACTTTAATTTTCGATGAATTATCTTTGTTTACGGCTAAATTGGCCACCGAAATAACATTGCCGGTAAAAAGACTGTCGGAAAAAGCATCGGGTTTTATCTCAACATTCAATCCTTTTTTAATTTTTGCAATATCCACTTCATTAATTTTCACGGTCGCTTTCAACCTCGATAAATCGGGCAATTGAATCAAAGGAAATCCCGACCAACATTGGTCTCCGATTTGAAATTTATTTTTTGTGTTCCAGTTTTGAGCGATAATAGCAATACCCGGAGCCGAAGTCGTAACAAATAAGTTATTAAGTGTTTGATAAGCTTCTGTCAGACGGATTTCGTCCTGAGTGATTGCCAATTGTTTTTGTTTAATCTCTTCTTTTTGTATTTTCTTCCGATTTTCAATTTGTTCTTTAGCTTTATCTAAGGCGATTTGCGCTTTTTCAAGATTTAATTGAATTTCTTTTTTCTTCATTTCCGATTCGTATATAGCCGATTCAAAACGAATTTTAGAGATTTCTTGCGATATTTCAGTCACTTCATAATCAGCATCCAATTCTTCCAAGTCGGAAGCATGTTGAGCAATCAGTTTTTCCATTTCGGCTTTACTGATTTCCAAACGTCCTTCCGCTTCGACAATTGCTTTTTGCACTTCCGAAGGATCGAATACGATTAAAGTATCTCCGGCATTCACTTCTTCTCCGTCTTTCACCAATTGAGTGATTTTAAGGCTTCCGTATCTCCATGAAATAGAAGGCGACGAAACATTAATCGAGTTTACGGATTCTATTTCTCCTTCTTCGTACATGTCGATATAAAAAGAACCT
>JAIRRK010000216.1 GCA_031256015.1 Dysgonamonadaceae bacterium | reverse complement strand
CGTCCCGCCTATCTGAAAATAGCCGATTTGAGAAGCCTGCTTCCCGAAACGCCTGTCTTGGCACTGACAGCAACGGCAACTCCGACCGTGATTGATGACATTCAGGAAAAACTATTGTTCAAAGAAAAAAATGTTTTCCGGAAGAGTTTCGAAAGAGCCAATATCGCTTACATCATTCGCCGGACGGAAGATAAGTTGTTTGAACTCATTAAAATACTTCAGAAGACACAAGGGTCCGGAATTGTTTATGTAAGAAGTCGCAGGAAAACAAAAGAAATTGCGGAAGAACTGCAATTGAGGGGAATAAATGCCGATTTTTTTCATGCGGGACTCAGTTTCGACGAAAAAGCAAGAAAACAAAACAACTGGAAGACCAATCAGTGTCGCATTATTGTTTGTACCAACGCTTTCGGAATGGGAATCGACAAACCGGATGTCCGAATCATTATTCATTACGAGTTGCCGGGTTCATTGGAAGAATATTTTCAAGAGGCCGGGCGGGCGGGACGAGATGAAAAGAAGGCTTATGCCGTGGCTCTGTACAGCAATCATGATTCGGGCCTGCTGAAAAGGCGAATAAAAGATGAATTTCCGGAAAAAGAATTTGTGAAAGAGGTTTATGAAAAACTGGCTTATTTCTTTGAAATAGGCTTGGGAATGGGAATAAATACCGGGCATAATTTCGTTATCGAACAATTTTGCAGTGCTTATCATTACAACATCAAACATGCTCACAGTGCCTTAAAGTTATTGGATTTAAGTGGCTACATCGAGTATATGGAGGAAACAGACCGACATTCAAAACTGATTTTCACCGTTCATCGCGACGAGTTGTATCACATCGACCCTTTAAATCCGAAATTAGATTATTTGTTGCAGGTATTACTTCGTTCTTATACCGGGCTTTTTGCCGATTATGTTTATATCAATGAAACGTTGCTGGCTCAGCGGAGTAATCAAACCCCTCATGAGGTTTACGAATCACTGAAAATTCTTTCGAAAATAAATATCATTCACTATGTTCCGGCGAAGAAAGTTCCGATAATTTATTACGTCCGGGATAGAGAAGATTTAAACTATTTGCATCTTCCCAAATCGGTTTACGAGCAGAGAAAAGAGCGTTTGAAAGAACAAATCGAAAACGTAATTTATTACGGAACCACTCAACATATTTGTCGGAGTCGCGTTTTATTAAAATATTTCGGAGAGGAAAACACTTCCGATTGCGGTCATTGCGACGTTTGTCTGTCTAAAAAAAACAGTCATCCGACTCCTCAATTAATCGAAAAAATACAGGAAGAAATCAAGGCTTGTCTGGCTGAAAAAGACATGGATTTTGAAGAATTACTCCAAAAGTTGGATTATTACGATAAGCACGTTGTTCGTGTTTTACGTTTTATGTCCGATAACAAACAAATAACTGTCGTAGATAATAAAATATCATTAACTGTCAATAATTGAACCATGACTTATCTTGAAAACAAAAGAATTGCATTGAGAGCTTTGGAACCGGAAGATTTGGATGTTTTATACAAATGGGAAAATGATTCTTCTCTTTGGCGTAACGGTTCTACCTTGGCACCTTATTCAAAATTTGCGTTGAAGGAATATTTATCTTCTTCTACTCGGGATATTTTTCAAACCGGACAACTTCGATTGATGATTATTGAAAAGTCGTCCGGAAATTCGATAGGAACCATCGATTTATACGATTTCGACCCGATGAACTTACGTGCCGGCATCGGAATTTTGATAGATTCGGACTACCGCCACAAAGGGTTCGGTTTCGAAACGTTATCGTTAATAGAAGAATATACTTTCCGCTTCCTTTTGTTGAAACAAATCTATGCTTTTGTTCCGAAAACAAACGAACCGAGTTATCGTTTATTCAAAAAGGCAGGCTTCAAGGAAAGCGGTGTTTTGCAATCGTGGATTAAAACAGTTGATGGTTTTACAGATGTTTATTTGATGCAATTAACAAACTGACAAACTTATTTTCAAGTGTTTTAATTAGCCATTTCCGAAAGGAACTTAATACGAACCAAACGAATTTCTTCTTCGGAGAAATCACTTCCTAAGCTTTTGATTGCTTCTTCCAAATCATCGGTTTCCGATTCTTTGAAATAGGAATAAATATCTCCCATGTGATCTTCGTCCATCACTTCTCCCAAAAAATAGTCGATATTGATTTTTGTTCCGGAATAAACAATGGCTTCAATTTCATCCAAAAGTTCGTTAAATTCCAGTCCTTTGGTTAAAGCAATATCATCCAAAGCGACTTTTCTGTCGATACTTTGCACGATAAATACTTTTATTTTCGATTTATTGGCAACCGTACGAACACGCAAATCTTCCGGACGTTCTATTTCATTTTCTATCACGTGTCGCTTAATCACTTCTATAAATCCTTGTCCATAACGTTTGGCTTTCCCCATTCCTACTCCCGGAATATTTTGCAATTCTTCAATTGTTATCGGGTAAGTAGTTGACATTGCTTCCAACGAAACATCCTGAAAGATTACATAAGGAGGCACATCCAATCTTTTGGACAATTTTTTTCTCAAATCTTTCATAATCGAATACAACACCGGATCGACTGCACAAGAAGCACCTCC
>JAIRRK010000105.1 GCA_031256015.1 Dysgonamonadaceae bacterium | reverse complement strand
GACAAACCAATTCAGAAAGCCAATTAATAACGAATCCGGGAACTTTTTTATACAGTTTCGGAGCTTTTGAACGAAGTATTTCTCGAATGTTAATTTGAAAAATAGAATCTTTACTCATTGATTATAAATTTATATAAAACACTTTTTCGCTGTTGAAACAAGCTCAAATAAATTATTAGTTAATAAAAATGAACAAAGATAGTTTTTTTGTTTGCAAATGATCAAAAATTCGAAGAAATACTTACATTTGCAGGGATTAATTCAAAAATAATTTTCACGGATGAAAGAAATATTTAGAACCTCAATGATTCTTTTGGCTTTTAGTACGGCTTTTTCAAGTTGTTTAAAAACAGACGGAGGTAATTACACGGAATATCAGGACGAAAGAGTCGTTGTGAACGCTCTTCCTCAGTTGAATAAATCATCATTATTGATAAGAGACACAGAATTCCTTGTTCCCGATGGTGCTTTGGATGATAATTTAAAAGTACCCGGAACTTGTTTATTGGTTAATTTTCGACTTGAAGGAAAGGACAAACCGAGTTCTCCCAATAATTATTGGCCAATCAGTCAACTCAGTAATGTCAGATATGTTAATAAAACGGCATTGCAACGTCTTCCTTCGATTGACGTACAAGAAGATACTTTGGCTATTTCCGGAGTCAGTCCCTATTTTGTCTCAAATCAAAAAGGAATGATGTTTTGCAGTATTGGTTCTGCGAAAATTGCTTCGGATGAAAAAATAGAATATAAATTAACTTATGTTCCGGAAGAAGGAGAAACAGAACAATCAATAAAAAAAGTTTATCTTACGGCCAAATCCATAGAAAAAGGAACACAAAATCCGAGTAACAACTATTTTATTCATGCGTTTGATATAAATGAACTGTTTGCACAATCGATAGATACGATTATCGGAAATATTGATTACAAATTCATTCAAGTAGACATGAAATATTACATAGGAGAAAACGAAGAAGAAGAACCTGTTTGGAGAGACATGGAGCCAATGAAATTGCGTTTATTGAAATAAGAATGTACAAACAGTTATTTATCCTGCTTTACAAAATAATAACAGTTCCGGCTTCGACATGGAAGTTTTTATCCGAGAAGCAAGATAATAAAGATAACGAAACTTTTTACAAAGGCTATTTATTCCCTGTCATAGGAATAATAGCCCTTTTGTCTTTTATGGGAGTAATTATCTCTCTTCAACGGTTTGATGTTCAACAAGCTTTAAAAATAACGCTCAAAGAAATAATGATTTATGGCGGCAGTTTTTATCTGGTGTCGTTCGTGCTTTCCGAATATGTTTATCCTCGTTTCGGTTTGAAAAAAAATAAACGTTCCGCAGAACTTTTTACGGGCTATGCGTCGTCTCCAATTTATGTGATTGCAATGCTTAAAACGATTTTCCCGGCTTTGTTTTTTTTGGAAATTTTATCTCTGTATACTATTTACGTTGTATGGACAGGAGCTGCTTATTTTTTGAATATAAAAGAAGAACAATGGATAAAATTTGCTACTTTTGCAGGACTTTTAATAGTGATGACTCCTTTCCTGCTCAATTTTCTGATTAACTTATTGATGCCGGGAATGAAAATTTAAACTCGTTGATGTGGCACAACGGAATAACAATAGTGTAATTATCAAAAACAAGAAGGCATCTTTCGATTATGAATTTATCGAAACTTTTGTTGCCGGAATTGTCCTTACCGGAACGGAAATCAAATCGATTCGTTTGGGTAAGGCCGGATTGGTTGATAGTTATTGCATTCTTTTGAATGGAGAACTATGGGTCCGTAATATGTATATTGCCGAATATTTTTACGGAACATACAATAACCACGAAGTTCGAAAAGACAGAAAACTCCTTTTAAACAGAAAAGAATTACGAAAAGTAGAACAACTTTCTAAAAATGCAGGATTTACGGTGATTCCGACAAAACTGTTTATAAACGAAAAAGGGTTGGCTAAATTGGTCATTGCTGTTGCAAAAGGTAAAAAAGTTTATGATAAACGCCAAGCTCTTCGCGAAAAAGACGATAAACGCGATATGGATAGAGCCTTTAAAAAATAATTTTTCAAGATAAATATAATATGACTCCGATTGAAAAGGTCCTGAAAGAACGTATTCTTATTTTGGATGGAGCAATGGGAACGATGATTCAACAGTATAATCTGACTGAAGATGATTATCGGGGGTCTCGTTTTGCTCATTTATCCGGACAAATGAAAGGGAACAATGACATGTTGAATCTCTCCCGACCGGATATTATCAAAGCGATTCACGCCGAATATTTAGAAGCCGGATCGGATATTATCGAAACCAACACTTTCAATTCAACTCAAATATCGATGAGTGACTATGGAATGGAGTCTTATATACGAGAACTGAATATTGCCGGAGCGAAAAACGCTCGGGAAATGGCAACTGCTTACACAAGAAAAAATCCGAATAAGCCTCGCTTTGTTGCCGGATCAATCGGGCCGACGAACAAAACCGCTTCCATTTCTCCGGATGTTTCTAATCCGGCCTATCGGAACATTACGTTTGATGATTTGTATTCTTCTTTCAAAGAGCAAATGGAAGCCTTGATAGAAGGAGAAGTTGACGTGTTGCTGATTGAAACGGCTTTCGATACACTGAATGTGAAAGCAGCCCTAATGGCGGCAGAGCACGCAATGGAAGAGAAAAATCGCCGGATTCCGATAATGCTTTCTTTTACAATTGCCGGAAAGAGCGGACGAATTTTATCCGGACAAACTTTAGAAGCTGCTTTGGCATCCGTTTCGCATGTGGATTTGTTAAGTGTCGGATTAAATTGTTCTTTCGGAGCAAGCGACATGAAGCCTTTCATTAAAGAATTGGGGCGGATTGCGCCTTGCTATATCAGTGCCTATCCCAATGCGGGATTACCCAATAGTCTGGGAGAATACGACGAAACTCCGGAAATGATGGCTCGACAAATTCGCGAATATATCGATGAAAGTTTAATTAATATCATCGGAGGATGTTGCGGTACTTCTCCGGCTCATATTGCGGAATATGAACGATTAGTCCGCAATGCGAAACCTCATCGGCCGGCTGAAGCAAATCCGAATCTGATCTTATCGGGATTGGATGCGCTGGAAGTAACCCCTGAAAATAACTTTCTGAATATCGGAGAACGTTGTAATGTGGCCGGCTCAAGGAAATTTCTTCGACTGATTAAAGAAAAACAATACGAAGAGGCACTTCAAATTGCAAGAAAACAAGTAGAAGACGGAGCGCAAGTTCTGGATGTTAATGTCGATGACGGATTATTGGATGGCATCTTTGAAATGACAAACTTTCTGAACTTAATCGCTTCGGAACCGGACATTGCTTCTGTTCCGGTTATGATAGATAGCTCGGACTGGAATATTGTCGAAGCCGGATTAAAAACGCTTCAAGGGAAGTCGATTGTCAATTCAATCAGTTTGAAGAATGGAGAAGCCGATTTTATTGAAAAAGCCCGAAAAGTAAAAGCGTATGGAGCGGCGGTCATTGCAATGGCTTTTGATGAAAAAGGTCAGGCAGATACTTTCGAACGCAAAACGGCCGTGTGCGAAAGAATGTATTACCTGCTTGTTGATAAAGTCGGATTCAAACCGACGGATATTATTTTCGACCCGAATGTACTTGCCATCGCGACCGGAATGGAAGAACATAATACTTATGCGTGGGCGTTTATTCGAACCGTAGAATGGATTAAAAAGAATCTTCCCGGAGCAAAAATCAGTGGGGGAGTCAGCAATCTTTCCTTTTCGTTCAGAGGAAACAATTACTTGCGCGAGGCAATGCACAGTGTTTTTCTATATCACGCTATACAAAAAGGGATGGACATGGGAATTGTTAATCCTTCTACCGCCATTGTTTACGAAGACATTCCTCTTGGGTTAAGAAATCTGCTTGAAGACGTAATTTTATATCGTTATCCGGAAGCTGCCGATAAGTTGATTGAGTATGCTCAGTCAAATAGCGGACAGGTTGACCAAAAAGAAGTGAAAAAGGATGACCGGAGAAAC